>NZ_JAWHTE010000039.1:0-26587 GCF_032586175.1 Ovoidimarina sediminis | reverse complement strand
CTGAGCGACAGGCCCAGTTACGCGCTATCGCGATCTGTTCGCGGCTCTCAACCCGACTTCTTCAACACAATCGGCTCAAAGCGGACGTTCGGCCAGCCGGCAGTCGCCGCAACGCAGCTTCCACGAAGCAGCCCTTCGCGCAGATCGCAGCGATCGGCAGCAACGAGCCCAAAGAAGACCAACAGTGCAGATGCGCTTGGGCTGTCGACCTGACCAGCACATCGACGTGTAGGTTGATATAGGTCATCGCAAGGCAGGACCGCTTAGATGATGCTGGGTTCCTAAAGCAAATACTGAGCCCACATGCTGCCGCCTAGTCCTCTCTTCTTCTTTCACACGTTCTTAGCGCTTTGTTTTGCCTCGGTTTCGCTTGCGGGCTTGTATGGGAAGGAAATGCCGTGTGTCTGGCGGCTGGCAAAGATTGGGAGCTCTGCCGCCTTCTTAGCGATATCGGTTAATCTGGACGCGCTTTCGGCCTACCACGTTCTTCCCTTGGTGCAATTTGCGGTGGTCACGCTAGTAGCTCTGCTCGGGTTCTACTGCTGGGGGCTGATGACGCGGGTATTGTTCAGGGCCATCGGCTTTTCTAAGGGGTCGCCTCCGGTTACTCTAGTAACCCTTTTCCCAGCAATCGCCATGGTGTGCATTGCGCTTTGGGTTCAAACGGTTCCATACAACCAGCCTTGTATGACGGATGGGATAACAGCCTCTCTGGATGGGAGGCGGGTTCATGTCAGCCCTGCAACCCCGGCAAAGATGTTCGGTCCCGAAAGAAGTCGATTTCTTTTGGCACTAAAGTACCCACTATTCAGCTATTACTCCTCTCGGATTCGGGACAAGAACAGCGTCTTCAGATACTGCCGCCGTACTGACGCAGGCCGGGATCACCTACAAACTGCGGCAGTTAGTATCGATCTGCTTGAGACGTTTCCGAGATTGCACGGTGTCTGTGATGACCTTCAACCGGCCTCCGGTTGGAAAGTCTGCTCAGTCGGTCTCCCAAGTTCGACAGCGGGTATAGATAGTGTCACCTTTCGCTCTCATTCTTATCTTGCTTCCATAAGGTGGCATGGCCCTGACGATCAGGCACCGCCCATATTTGACCTTGTATCTGATGAAGGGCGCACCCGCTGTAGCGATTGGTATTTGAACGAAGATAACAAGTGGCGAACTCGATGTACCTACACCAGGGTTATTGACGAGAACCTGGCTCTTACGGTTTGGGGAGAACGTTTTGAAAAGGACCCAAGAAAGAACCTGGAAATGGAAAGCCAGCTTCCAGAGATTGCAGACTGGGCAGAGCTTGTATTTCTCAAGTAGTGAGAACGATCGCTTCCGGTATCTTCCGTTTGTTCCAAACGACCATCCTTGAGTTTACTTCCTGATATCCAGAGTCGGCTTGGTCCCGCATGTGAGACGTCGGACAGCGGCACAGCGAACGGCCGGTTGGAATGTGGCCCATTAAACATGCTGTGAATGTCCGCTTCGGGGAAGTTGTGCTGCGCTACCGCAAAGGTTTCAGAAATTTGGTTGCCGCCTGTCGAAGAGTCTTGCTGCAGCGGCATCAGGCAGGTTTGTCCGCGTTGCGGTCAGTCGGCGAGATCTGACGAAGGTCCGCTTTCGGTATGGGGTTGCACTCTTCGTCCGCCGCCACTGCAGCACAATCCGAAGTCCGTTCACGGTGTGCAGCGGCCCACGATCATGCCAAGAGCGCGTCCCGCAACGAATGGGGCTCGTCCGGTTGCGGGCTGAGATCGAGCTGCGAGACGAGATCGAGCAGGTGGCCCTTCATCAGCTGTTCCGCAGTATCACTGTCTTGCTCGCCGAGAGCTTTCAACAAGGCATGGTGCGCGTGGCTTTCGCAAAGCGCATTGCGTCGCCGCCAGTAGAGCGCGATGACCAGAGAGGAACGGGAGACGAGTTGCCTGATGAATGTCTCGATCGTCTGCTGGTTCGCGATGCGGGCGATTTCGATGTGAAACTCGCCCGAAAGCTTCAGGGCCAAGCCGGACTTTCCCGCTGCAACGGCGGCATGTTCTTCCTCGATATGGCGTCTCAGGATTTCGATATCCTTCGGCGTGGTCCGTTCCGCCGCGGAACGGGCCGTCTGCGGTTCGAGCAGCGCACGCGCTTCGAAAACCTCTCGCGCCTCTTTTGTGGAAGGCTTCGCAACGAAGGCGCCGCGATTCCGCTCAATCGTCAGAAGCCCTTCGTGACCAAGCGTTCTGAGAGCCTGTCTCACCACCGTACGGCTGACCCCGAAAATCTCGCCGACCTCATCCTCTGACAGCTTCATGCCGGGCAACACACGATGTTCGTGCACCGCCTCCGTCAGCGCGGTTGC
Source organism: Ovoidimarina sediminis (assembly GCF_032586175.1). Classification (NCBI taxonomy): domain Bacteria; kingdom Pseudomonadati; phylum Pseudomonadota; class Alphaproteobacteria; order Rhodobacterales; family Roseobacteraceae; genus Ovoidimarina; species Ovoidimarina sediminis. Next base: position 24,243 of record NZ_JAWHTE010000039.1, on the reverse strand, counting down.
GATGGCCTCGGCAGACGGGGAGGTGGGATTATTGATCCGTTTCAACGCGGCCTCCTGTTGAAGTGATTCTTCGCAGAGGACTGGCCAACGAGCAAGATCGTGCTGTTTGTCGCCAAAGATTGTATACGAATTTTGCCTCCTTTTTGAACAATGTTTTCGCCGCCTGCACATCTGCTCACCATCGGCCACTCCCGCGCCGATCGGAGAAAGGATAACCCTTCGCGTCGCGCCTGCTCCGGGATCACGATGCTGGTGGAAGCGGGGGTGCCATGCGTTCGGAACTCGATCTTGAACTCGTCAGCTTGACGAAGCGCTACGGCGAGACAGTCGCCGTCGACGCGATCAATCATCTCTTTCACGCGGGAACATACGCGTGCCTTTTGGGACCGTCGGGCTGCGGCAAGTCATCGACGCTCAGAATGCTGGCAGGCCATGAAATCGTGACCGAAGGCGCCATCATTCTGGGCGGACACGACATTTCGGGCCTGCCGCCGGCGAAGCGCGGCACGGCGATGATGTTCCAGAATTACGCATTGTTCCCGCATCTCAGCGTCGTCGACAACGTCGCATTCAGTCTCAGGATGAAGGGAGTGGATGCACCGTCACGGCTCAAGCGCGCCGGCGAAATGCTTGAGCTTGTCGATATGACGGCGTTTGCCGACCGGTTGCCCGCACAGCTCTCCGGCGGCCAGCAACAGCGTGTTGCCCTGGCACGGGCACTTATCACCAAGCCGCAGGTGCTTCTTCTTGATGAGCCCTTGTCGGCGCTCGATCCTTTCCTGCGCATCAGAATGCGCGCGGAACTGAAGAGCCTGCAGCGGGAGCTTGGCATCACGTTCATTCATGTCACCCACGGCCAAGACGAAGCCTTGGCCCTGGCCGACGAGATTGTGGTGATGAACAACGCCAGGATCGAACAGGCGGGACCGGCCCGCGAGGTTTTCGACGCGCCCAGGACTGCGTTCGTCGCGCGTTTCATCGGATCGCATAACGTCATCGCGCTTCCGGAGGGCAAGATTGCCGTCCGTTCGGATGAGTTGCGGCTGACAACACCCGACGCGGCAAAGCTGCAAGGACGGATCACCGGCGTCGAGTATCAGGGCACGCACGTCGCGCTGACCGCGGCCTTGGCCGGTGAGCAGGAAGTGACCGCACTTCTGACAGACAAGGATTTCTTCGGTGCTCCGAAGGATGTGGGCGAGGCAGTCGGCCTCGACTGGGACAGTCAGGCCGCACATGCGCTGAGTGCTTGACCAAGAAATGACAACCTCAAGACAGGGAAACAATACATGACCACGATATCGAAAGTCCGCTACTCGCGGCGATCGGTCCTGAAGACCGGTGCGGCGACGCTTGCCGCCGCCACGCTGCCCGCACCGATGGTTTGGGGTCAGGAAACGAAGAACATCACGCTTCGTCAGTTCGGCACAGGCGTTTCGAACCTCAATGAGGTGGCGCAGAAGGTGAAGGAAGACCTCGGTTTCACGCTCGAAATGACCGCACTCGATTCTGATAGTGTGACCCAGCGTGCCGCAACGCAGCCCGACAGTTTCGACATCGCCGACATCGAGTACTGGATCTGCAAGAAGGTCTGGCCGACAGGCAACCTTCAGGCGATGGATACCTCGAAGATCAAGAACTACGACAAGATCGTGGGCATCTTCCGGTCGGGCAAGCTGACGCCCGAAAGCGAGATCGCGCAAGGGACCGCCCCGCACACGGTGGGCTTCGTAGACGGCCCGGGCTCGACCAGTTTCGTTGGCAGCGAAACTGGCTGGATGACGCTGATCCCGACCATCTACAACGCCGACACTCTGGGCATCCGCCCCGACCTGATCGGGCGCCCGATCAGCAACTGGTCGGAGCTTCTGAATCCAGAGTTCAAGGGCAAGGCGTCGATTCTCGACATCTCGTCCATCGGCATCATGGACATGGCGATGGTCGTGGAATCGATGGGCGAATACACCTATCCCGACAAGGGCAACATGACCCGCGAAGAGATCGACCTGACGATCGGCATCTTCACCGAGGCCAAGAAGAACGGTCAGTTCCGTGCCTTCTGGAAGACCTTCGACGAAAGCGTGAACCTGATGGCCTCTGGCGAGGTCGTGATCCAGTCGATGTGGTCGCCGGCGATCACTGCCGTGAAGTCCCGGGGCATTCCCTGCGTCTACCAGCCGCTTGAAGAGGGCTACCGCTCCTGGGGCGGCGGTATCGGTCTGTCGAACAGCCTGAGCGGGATGGAGCTCGATGCGGCCTACGAGTACATCAACTGGTACCTCGATGGCTGGGTCGGCGGCTTCCTGATGCGCCAGGGCTACTACTCGGCGGTTCCCGAGACGTCCAAGAACTACATGTCCGAAAACGAATGGGGCTACTGGTTCGAAGGCAAGGAAGCCACCGACGACATCACTTCGCCCTTCGGCGATGTGCTGGCGAAGGCGGGGGAAACCCGCGATGGCGGTTCGTTCTACGACCGCATGGGTGCCGTCGCCTGCTGGAACGCTGTCATGGATGAGAACCAGTACATGGTCCGGAAGTGGAACGAATTCATCGCCGCGTGATGAGTGCGGCATGAGTTCCGTTGCCCCGGCCGCCTCCCTTTCCGGCCGGGGCGATTTTTCCCAAGGTATCGCCGAGCATGACCGACCAAATGACCGCGCCTCCTGAGACCAAGGCGGCATCCGCCGCGCCCTCGCGGATCGTTCTGACGCGCCATGCTGTTGGCTGGCTGCTGGCATCGCCGCTGGCGCTTGTTCTCGCGATCTTCCTGGTGCTGCCCATCGTGATGATCGTGGTCGTGAGCTTCTGGGGCGCCACCGAATTCTCGATCTATCCCGCGTTCCTGTTCGACAATTACGAGTTTCTCTTCGGGTCCGAAGTGACCTATCGCGTCTTCTTGAACACGTTCAAATACGCTGCGATCACTTGGTTTTTCACGCTGTTGATCGGGTTCACCGTCGCCTATTTCCTGGCCTTCCACGTGCGCACGCTGAACTGGCAGATCGCCCTGTTTCTCCTGTGCACGATCCCTTTCTGGACGTCCAACATCATCCGGATGATTTCCTGGATTCCGTTTCTGGGGCGGAACGGGCTTGCCAACTCCACGCTTCTGTCATGGGGCGTGATCGACGAACCGCTGGAATGGCTTTTGTTCAGCGATTTCAGTGTCATTCTCGCCTTCGTCCACCTCTATACGCTTTTCATGGTCGTTCCGATCTTCAACACGATGATGCGGATCGACAAATCCCTGATCGAGGCCGCAGTGGATGCCGGCGCGTCGGGCTGGCAGACGCTCTGGCATGTCATCATCCCACTGACGAAGCCCGGCATCATGATCGGAACGATCTTCGTGGTGACGCTCGTCATGGGCGATTTCATCACCGTGCGCTTCATGTCGGGCAGCCAGTCCGCCAATGTCGGGCGACTGATCTCGAATGACATCGGGCTCCTGCAATACCCGTCAGCCTCCGCAACGGCGGTCGTGCTGCTTGCGACCGTGCTGATCGTCATCGCGATCCTTCTGAGGTTCGTTGACATACGGAAGGAACTCTAAGATGGAGCCGCGGCCCCGCTCGTTCTACGTTCTCGCTGCTTTCTTCGGGCTGTTCCTGATCTTCCTTTACGGCCCCACGATCACAATCGCGATCCTGTCGTTCCAGGGGCCGCAGGGCGGCCTCACCTTCCCGATGCGCGGCACCTCGCTGCACTGGTTTCGCGATCTCTTCGAAGAACAGGCGGTCGGCGACATCTGGGGATCGTTCAGAAGGTCGTTCGCGCTCGGCCTGATGGTCATGGTCACGACGGTAGTCGTCTCGGTCATGGGCGGGCTGGCGTTCCGTAAACGCTTCGCCGGGTCGACCCTGCTTTTCTATCTGATTATCACGTCGCTTGTGATCCCCTCGATCCTGGTCTCGCTTGGTGTCGGCCTGATCTTCTCGCAATCGGGGCTGAGCGTGCATTGGTCCACCTCCGGCTTCGGCGCGCAACTGACCTGGACCCTGCCGTTCGGGCTTCTGATCATGTTCGCCGTGTTCAACAGGTTCGACCGCAGCTACGAGGAAGCCGCCCGCGACCTCGGCGCCTCACCGTGGCAGACGATCCGACATGTCGTGCTTCCGATCATCGCGCCCTCGCTCATCGGTGTAGCCCTTTTCGGCTTCACGCTCAGCTATGATGAATTCGCCCGCACCCTGTTGACGGCCGGCAGTTACAACACGCTGCCACTGGAAATCTTCGGCATGACGACCAATGTCACCACGCCGGTCATCTTCGCGCTCGGCACGCTGACAACCGTCTTCTCGTTCCTGGTCATTTGCATCTTTCTTCTAACGGTCTGGCTCATGGGCCGACGAAGAGCCCGGCAGGGCTCGGATGCGGGCAAGGGAATGGTGTGAGCCCCGTGACGATCCTAATCATCAACCCCAACAGCACGGCCTCGATGACCGAAGCAATGCTCGACGCTGCACGGCGGGCCGCACCCGATATGGCTTTTGACGCGTGGACATCGCACGATGGCCCGCCCGCGATACAGGGCCGCGAGGATGGGGTCATGGCCACCCTTCCCCTAATCGAGCTTTTGGACAAAGCGGCAGACGCGCAAGCCACCGGTGTCATCATCGGCTGCTTCGACGATACCGCATTGGCGGAGGCGCGATCGCGCGTTTCCTGCCCGGTCGTCGGTCTGGGCCAGGCGGCATATTTCCAATGTGCCCTTCGCGGTTGGCGATTCAGCGTCGTCACCACCCTGCCGATTTCCGTTCCTGTGCTTGAAGAGAACATCAGAACCTACGGGCTTTCCCCTTATGTGGGGCGCGTCAGGGCGTCGGCGATCCCGGTTCTGGAACTGGAATCCTCGCCAGCTGCATCGGTAACCCGAATTCTGGAAGAAGTACGGGCGGCGGAAACGGAAGACGACATCGACGCCATCGTTCTCGGCTGTGCCGGCATGGTGACGATCACGGACTCACTCCGCGCCAATCTCGCCCTTCCGGTCGTCGATCCGATCGAGGCCGCGGTTGGGGCAATGCGGTGGCTTGTTCGACAATCCGGTCGATCAGATTGAATGGCAATCCAGGCTCGGGACCCATAGCCAATAGATCACGGTTGCCGCGAGCGCGATTGCGGAGAGAGCGGCGTTTGGGCACCGATCATACCCAGTCGCGACACGCCGCCAGTCGTTGAGCCTGCCGAACATGATCTCGATCCGGTTGCGCCGCTTGTATCGGCATTTGTCAGGGCGCACAGCGGTCTTGCGCTGTTTGCGACCGGGGATACAGGCACGTATCCCTTTGTCTTTCAGTGCTTCCCGGAACCAATCGGCATCAAAGCGGCGGTCGCCGAGGAGCCACTTCCCGTTCGGCTGGCCGCCCAGCAGAGCCCGCGCGCCCCTTCTAACGCCCGGGCTGGACGCTGTTCGCTGGGCTTTGAGGTGGGTCGCATCGATCAAGACGGGCTTCTTTCGCCGTATTCCGTAGGCGCATCGCGTTACCGTAACCCAGTGCGATTGAGGAAGTTGATCCCGCTCAACACACGCCGGCCGTCAACCCGTGGCTTGCCGTGCGATTTCGGGACGTCAGGTTCGAGGCGCGCCACCTGCGCCTTGGTCAGCCAAAAGAGATTGCTCATCTCACCGCCCGTTTTTCGCCGGTGAAACACGAGCACAGCAGCTGATCAATGGGCCCTGACCCCGGAGGCCGTGGTCATGCCCCGTCCGGGCATCGGATCTCTTGTTGTCGGTGGCACTTGCGATGCGGAGCCGGGTCAGGGCGACCGTGTCGGCACCGCGCGCAGAACCGCCGTCTCGACGATCGACAGGGCGCGCTCAAGATCCGCCTCGGCGATGGTGAGCGGGGGCGATAGGGTGAGGACGTTGCCTGCGCTGATCTTGAAGGACAGCCCCTGCGCCAAGCAGTCGTAGAGGATGCGTTCGGCGCGGTCGGGATCGGGGGCTCGGCTGTCGCGGTCGGTGACAATCTCGATCCCGAACATGAGGCCGCGCCCGCGGATGTCGCCGGCAGCGCGGCAGGCCCCGAGGCTCTCGCGGAGGCGCGCGATCGCGGAATCGCCGAGCCGGGCGGCCCGTTCGACGAGGCCCTCGTCCTCGATCACGTCGAGCGTGGCGAGGGCGGCGCGGGCAGTGACCGGGTTCTTTTCGTGAGTGTAATGGCCGATGGCGAATTTGCCCGCCACATCGAGATTGGCCCGTGCGAGCACCGCGGCGATGGGCAGCGTGCCGCCCCCGAGCGCCTTGCCGAGCACGATGATATCGGGCGTGACGTTATCATGACCATGGGCAAAGAAGGCGCCGGTCTTGCCAAGCCCAGTGGGGATCTCGTCGGCAATGAGCAGGGTACCCGTCCCGCGCGCGGCCTCTGCCACGCTGCGCCAGTAGCCCGGCGGCGGCACCACCGGGACGGCGCGCATCGGTTCGCCCACCACCGCCGCGACGTCGCCTTCGCGACCCAGCACATAGCCCGCCATGCGTGCGCAGGCGAGGCCGCAGGCCTCGGGCCCCGGATGGCCGTAGGCGCAGCGGTAGCAGTTGAACGGCGCGATGTGTTCCGCCCCCGGAAGGAGCGGCCCGGCGATGTGGCTGCGGAAGGTGGCCTCGCCGCCCACGGAGGCGGCGCCGAAGCCTGCGCCGTGGAACGCATCCCAGAAACTCAGCGTCTTGAAGCGCCCGGTGGCCGCGCGGGCGATCTTGAGCGCGACCTCGACGGCATCGGAGCCGCCCGTGGTGAAAAGCACCTTGGCGGGCCAGGGCGCATAGCCTGCAAGCCGCTCGGCAAGGGCCACCGAGACTTCGTTGGTGAAGCGCCGGGGCGAGAAGGGCAGGGCGTCGAGCTGATCCTTGATCGCGGAGATCACGCGGGGGTGGCCGTAGCCGATGTGATGGACGGAATTTCCGTGGAAATCCATGAACCGGCGGCCCGCCATGTCCTCGATCCAGATCCCTTCGGCCCGGGCGATGGTGGCTGCGCAGGGCGAGGAGAGCGACTGGTGAAGAAAGGCCGCCGCATCGCGATCGAGAAGCGCGCGCGCGCCGGGATCGGTTTCGCGCGCGGCCCATTCGGCCCGCGCCGCGCTCGTATTCGCCTCGCCCTCGGTGTGTCGCATCAGGGCCAGGGCAGCGAGAATGTCTTGACGTTGGTGAAGAATTTCATGGCTTCCAGCACGCCCTCCTTCACACCGTTGCCAGAATCCTTGATCCCGCCGAAGGGCGACATCTCGATCCGGTAGCCCGGCTGTTCCCAAATGTTGACGGTGCCGACTTCGAGCCCTTCGATATAGGCCTGCGCGCGGGGCAGCGAGTTGGTGCAGACGCCCGTGGACAGGCCGAAGGGCGTGCTGTTCGAGATCCGCATCACCGCCGCATCGTCATCGGGCACGCGCACGATCGGGACAATGGGGCCGAAGGTTTCCTCCATCACAAGTTCGCACTCATGGGGCACGTGATCGACCACGATGGGCGGCAGAAGCGCACCCTTCCGACCGGGATCGTAGAGCACCTTGGCGCCTTGTTTCGCGGCGTCGTAGACTCGGTTCTCGAAGGTTTCGGCCGCCTGTGCATGAATGACGCAGCCGAGCTGGGTTTCGGGATCCATCGGATCGCCGAAGCGGATCGCCTTGGCCTTTTCGAGGATCATCGGGACGAGCGTGTCGGCCACGCTTTCCTGCACGAGGATGCGCTTGACGGCGGTGCAGCGCTGGCCCGAATTGCCCGTGGCGCCGGCGACCGCGATGGTGGCGGCCCTTTCGAGATCCGCCGTGTCGAGATCGTTCAGGATGATCAGGGGATCGTTGCCGCCGAGTTCGAGCGCGGCGCGTTTGTAGCCCGCCTTCTCAGCGATCATCTTGCCCACGGGGACGCCGCCGGTGAAGGTGATGATGTCGATGTTGGGATCGGTGATCATCGCGTCACCGATGTCGGAAGGCCACCCCGTGACAATCTGGAACATCTCTGGCGGCAGGCCCGCCTCGTAGAGAATGTCGGCAAGCGTCAGGGCTGTCAGTGGCGTCAGTTCGGTGGGCTTGCAGACGACGCAGTTGTTCGTCGCGATGGCCGGGGCGATCTTGTGTGCAACCATGTTGAGCGGATGGTTGAACGGGGTGATCGCGCTGATCGCCCTGACCGGCTCGCGCTTGGTGAAGATCTTGCGTGCCTTGCCGTGCGGGGTGAGATCGCAGGAAAAGATCTGTCCGTCGTCGAGGATCGCAAGCTGGCCCGCGAGGGTGAAGACATCGTAGCTGCGTCCGGTTTCGTAGAGCGCGTGCTGCTTGCAGATGCCGAGTTCCAGCGTCAGCCAGTGCGCGATCTCCTCGCGCCGGTCGCGGATCAGTTCGGCGGCGCGGAACAGGATCTGCTGGCGTTCGTAGCGGGTGAGCGCGGGCCGGTAGGCGGCGGCGATTTCGAAGGCGCGGGCCGCATGGCTCGCATCCCCGGCGGGGACGGTGCCGATGACCTCGTCGGTATAGGGATAGCGGACCTCGATCACATCCGCCGTCGTCACGCGTTCGCCGCCGATGCGCATCGCCTCGTGGCGGACGGGAAGGCCGGGGCGGTTCATGACGGCACCTCTTCGAGCGCGGCGGCGGCACAGGCGTAGAAGAACGCATCGAAATTGCGCAGGGCCGGGGCGCCCGGCATGTCGAGCACGCGGTTGACGATGAAGGGAACCTCCTGCTCTGTCAGCCCCCCGTGGCTTCGCAGGGGTTCCTTCAGGGCGGCGAGGTCGTGACGGTCGGCGCTGGTGCCGATGGTCATGTTTTCGGTGGAGATCATCACGATGTCGCCGATCCGGTCGGCGGGCAGGTCGTATTTCTTTACCGCATCCTCGCGTGTCGTCACTTCGAGCATTTCGGGCAGGGCCCTCAGGCGCGCGACGATATCGGCCCGGTCCGCCCCTTCGGGCAGATAGGCCGTCGCGAAGGAGCCGAGCGCGCCGTGATGGACCACGTAGGGATCGGTGATCGGCAGTATCACCCGGGCCGCGCCGGCACCGAGCCAGTCATCCAGCAGATCCTGGACATAGATAACCGCCGGCGCGCCAGTCGCGTCATGCTTCGGCTTCATCCCGTGATCCGCCGTCACGACGATGGCCGCGCCCATCGCGTCGAGCTGGCCGAGGTAGCGGTCGAACATGGCGTAGAAATCCTTTGCGCCCTGTTCGTCGGGGGCGAACTTGTGCTGGATGTAATCGGTGGTCGAGAGGTACATCACGTCGGGCTTCCAGTCGCGCAGGAGCTTTACCCCGGCGGCGAAGACGAATTCCGACAAATCCGCAGAGTAGACCTCGGGGACCGGGCGGGAGAGCCAGGCGCTTGCGTTGTCGATCCCGTGTTCGGCTTTCGTGGTGTCGCCGGAGCGTTCGGAGGAAAAGGCGATGGCGCGATCCTCGTCGAATTTCAGGTCGGCCCCGAGGAGGGCGCGCAACTTGTCCTTGGCGGTGACGACCGCGACGCGGGCACCGGCGGCGTAGAATTGCGAGAAGATCGTCGGCGCGCGGAGGAAGCGGACATCGTTCATCATCACTTCTTCGCCGGTGTCGGGATCGTAGAGGAAGTTTCCGCAGATCCCGTGGACCGAGGGGGGCCGGCCCGTGGCGATCGAGAGGTTGTTGGGGTTGGTGAAGGATGGGATGACGGAATGCGCGAGGCGGTTCGTTCCGGCGTCGCGGATCCGCTTGAGATTGGGCATCAGTCCTTCGGCGATCGCCACGTCGAGGTATTCGGGCTCGCACCCGTCGAGGCAGATGGCGATGGCACAGGTGCGGGGCGCGGCATAGCTGCGGTCGTTCGCGGTGACGTCTTGCATGTATGATCCTTCAGGCGGCGAGTTTCTTGCGTTCTTCGAGTGCGGCGGCGGGCGGCGCGGCGGAGGCCACGCCCATTTCGTCGAGCGCCTCGGCCGCCGCGGTGACGACGCGGCGCATGATCGCGGCGTCCATCCGTCCGATGCAGCCGATGCGGAAGCTGTCGACGACGGTGAGTTTGCCGGGATAGATGATGAACCCGCGCCGCTTCATCGCGTCGTAGAAGCCCTGGAAGCTGAAGGCGGGATCAGCGGGGCAGAAGAAGGTGACGATGATCGGCGAGAGCCAGCGATCGTCGAGCAGGGTTTCGAAGCCCAGGTCGCGCAGCCCCGCGACCACCGTATTACGGTTCTCGGTGTAGCGGGCGAGGCGGCCCGGGCTGCCGCCCTCGGCCTCTTGCATGTCGAGCGCCTTGAGGAAGGCCGCGACGGTATGGGTGGGCGGGGTGAAGCGCCACTGGCCGGTCTTTTCCATCGTCTCCCACTGGGCGTGGATGTCGAGGGCGAGCGAGTGGCTGTTGCCTTTCGCGGCGCGGATTTCATCCTTCCGGGCGATGACGAAGCCGAAGCCGGGAACGCCTTCGATGCATTTGTTGGCAGAGGAAACGAAGGCGGTGCAGTTCAGCGCCACGGGATCAAGCGGCACCGCACCGAAGGCCGACATGGAATCGATCAGAAGCTTGCGGCCCGCCGCCCGCGTGGCCGCCGCGATTTCGTCCACCGGGTTGAGGATGCCCGAGGAGGTTTCGCAATGGATCGCGAGGACGTGGGAGATCGCGGGGTCGGCGGCAAGGATCGCCGCGACCTCGGCGCCGCGTGGCGGCAGGTAATCGCCCTTGTCGAGAAGGTGGACCCCGCGCCCGAGATATCCGAGCGTCGCCGCCGCGCGGAGCCCGTAGGCGCCGTTGGCGAGCACCAGCACCTTGCCGTCCTTCGGGACGAAGGAGCCCAGCATCGCCTCGACGCAGTAGGAGCCCGATCCCTGGATCGGCACGCAATCGTACCTCTCGGCCCCCGGCCCCAGCAGGGTGAGAAGCCTTTGGCGCAGGGCACGGGTCATCGCGCGAAAGTCATCGTCCCAGCTGCCCCAGTCCCGCAGCATCGCCTGCTTGACGTCATAGGCCGTGGTCAGCGGCCCCGGGGTCAGAAGAAAGGGCTCGCCGAGTTCGGGATCGGGAAACGGGTTGGACATGCTGTGCCTTGTCGTGGTCGGTCCTTCGGGTGAACGGTGCGACTCTGATCGGGATTTCTTTATATGTAAAATCTTTGTTTTTTATATTTGTATAGGTCTATACTATACATTTGCCGTGCCTGTCCGGGAGGTTCGATCATGCGCTATGCCCAGCTTCGGGCCTTCCACCATGTTGCCCTGGCGGGCGGTTTTTCGCGGGCTGCGGAGCTTCTGAAGCAGACCCAGCCCTCGGTAAGCGACCAGGTGCGCCGCCTGGAAGAGGCCCATGACGTGCTTTTGTTCGACCGGAGCGGGCGCCGCGTGCGTATGACGGAGGCGGGCGAGGGGCTGTTCAACCTCACGAAGTCGTTCTTCGAGGTGGAGGAAGGGATTGCCGCCTATCTCGACCGGAACAGGGCCGCGGTGACGGGCCGCCTGAGGATCGTGGCGGATTCGGCGGTGCATGTGACCGGGGCAATCGGGCGGTTTCGGGTGGCCTATCCAAAGGTTGCGATCTCGCTCTGGTCGGGGAACACCGAGGATGTTCTGTCGAGGCTGCGTTCCTACGACGCCGAGGTGGGCGTCGTCGGCAATACCGGGCATGCGCCGGATCTCGACCAGATGGATCTGGGGCTGAGCCCGATCGTGGCGATCGCCGCCCATGGATTGATCCCCGGGGAGCCGAAGACGATTGCGTTTCAAGATATCGTCAGGTGGCCGCTGGTCATTCGGGAGCCCGGATCGCGGACGCGCGCACGGCTGGAGGCCGCGGCGGCGGAGGCGGGGGTGACGCTGTCGCCGGTGATCGAAGTCGAGGGGCGGGAAGCGATGCGCGAGATCGTCGCGTCGGGCGCGGGACTTGGCTTCGTCTCAGAAGCGGAACTGGGCCATGATCCCCGGCTGCGCAAGATCGCGATCATCGGAGGAGAGCTGATGATGGCCGAAACGGTGGTGTCGTTGCGCGCGCGCCGGGATGTACCGGTGATCCGCGCCTTTTGGGGAGCATTGACATAAGCGCGCGGAGCGCGTCGTAAATCGGGAATGGCACGGCGCGGCAACATCCTTCTTATCGTCACCGATCACTTCAGGGGTGATCTTCTGCACGGGGCGCTTCGGGGCGCGGTGCCCCTGCCGAACCTCGAGCGGTTCGCGCAGGAGGCCGTGACCTTTCGCCGACACTACAGCGTGGCGACGCCCTGCGGCCCTTCGCGCGTTTCGCTTCTGACCGGGCAATACGCGATGAATCACCGGGCGGTGCGGAATGGCACGCCGCTGCGCCACGATACGCCGAACCTGGCGCGGGGGCTGCGGGAAAGGGGGTACGACCCGCTTCTTTTCGGCTATACCGACGTGACGCAGGATCCGCGCGTCCTTGCCCCGGACGATCCGCGCCTGTTTTCCTATGAAGAGGTGCTGCCGGGCTTCACCGAAGTGGTGCGGATGCGCCAGGAAACCGACGACAGGGTGTGGCGCGATCACCTGCGGTCAAAGGGGTATGACGTGCCCGAGGGCATGGCGCTTTACCGCCCAGTGGGCGGCCGCATCGACGGCCCTGCGCTGTACCGTGCGGAGGACAGCGACACGGCCTTTCTGACCGACAGATTCCTCGGTCACATGGAAACGGTGGAGGACGGCTGGGCGGCGATGCTGTCCTACATCCGGCCGCATCCGCCCTTCGTTGCGCCGGATCCGTGGAACGGACTGGTCGCGCCGGAGGACGTGCCGGCGCCGGCTGAAGCCGACGAAGGGGTGCCGCCGCATCCCTATGTCGCCGCGCTCCGGGCCACGAAATCGGTTGCCAGCCTTGTCTCTGGCTTTCCGGATCTTGCTTCTGATCCGGATGTGATCCGCCGCCTTCGGGCGGTGTTCCTTGGCCTTGCCGCCGAGGTTGACCACCATGTGGGCCGCGTCTTCGACTGGCTTCGGAGCACGAACCGGCTGGAGAACACGCTGGTTGTGTTCACCGCGGATCACGGCGACACGCTGGGCGATTACGGGCTGTGGGGGAAAGACAGTTTTTATGACGCGGCGTTCCACGTGCCGCTGATAATTCGGGCGCCCGGTCATGGCGCGCGCGTCGTCGAGGCGATGACGGAATCGATCGACGTGGCGCCGACGCTCCTGGACTGGGCGGGCTGCGACGTTCCACATTCGATGGATGGGCGGAGCCTGCTGGGAACCCTTGAAACCGGCAAAGGCGGGCGGGAGATCACCTTTTCGGAACATGACTTCGGCAACCCCGTTTCGGCGACCGGGGTGCAACGCCAGTTGGGCCTTCATGCGGATGCCGCAAACTTCGCGGTGCTGCGGACCGGGGCGCATCGGCTGGTGCACTTCGCCAGTGGTCTGCCGCAAGTCGTTTTTGACGTGAGAGCAGGCAGCGAGGCACGGGATTTGGCAGGAACCGGGGAGGCAGGCGCAATTTCTCTTGATTTATCAGTCAAGATGCTTTGCCTTCGAATGCAGAACCCGGAGGGCACCTTTTCACGGACACTGGTGACCCGAGACGGCGTCCAGATCGGATCCGATTAAGCAACCGGGCAATTTTGGGGGCCGGCGTCACACGTTTGTTACGCCGTAGCGACAGTGAACGAATGTTCTTCGCGGGGTGCGGGGGGCAATAAAGTGGAAGGGGAGCGAAACCAGGCCGTGGCAGAGGTTGTATCCTTAGTCTCTGGCGCTTGGGCGTGTCGAACGGGACCGAACCCCATCTCAAAAACACACTCGACAGGAGAGAAAATGAAACGGTTATTACTGACGGGCGTCGCCCTATCCGTGCTGCCCGGACTGGCCTTCGCCAGCTGCCCCGGCATCACCATGGCCGACATGCAGGGCGTGGCGGCGGGCGCCTATCCTCAACAATACGATCTTGCCGAATACGAGGCGGCGGCAAGCTGCACGATGGAGTTCTCCGGGAACCCCGACGCAGCATCGCTGAACGGCCGGATCGTGGGAAACCCCGATCTTCCGTCGGTCACGGAACGTTTGCCCTCCGAACCGCTTGTCATCGTGCCCTATGCGTCGATCGGCCGGTACGGCGGACAGCTCGATGCGCTGTCGAACGCCACAGAAGCGGGCACGTCCGATTTCCTGTCGACGCGCCATGTGAACCTCGTGCGCTATTCCGACGACCTGCAGACGATCGTGCCGAACGTGGCCAAATCATGGGAATGGAACGACGATTTCACCCAGCTGACCTTCACCCTTCGGGCAGGTCACAAGTGGTCGGATGGCGCGCCGTTCACCAGCGCGGACGTGAAGTTCTGGCATGACAACATCATGCTGGACCCGAACATCAACGAGACGCCCAAGGATTATGTCCTTGTCGGCGGCGAGAAGATGACGGTCGATGCGCCGGACGACGTGACCGTGGTGTTCAACCTGCCCGCGCCGAAGCCGGGCCTTTTGGCGCATTTCGCGACCTCCTATGCCCAGGGCTTCCAGCCCAAGCACTTCCTCGGCCAGTTCCACCCCGACGTGAACCCCGAGGCGGATAGCTTTGCCCAGAGCCTCGGGTTCGAGAACGGCTATGACGCGATCCTGGCCTATTACGGGAACTCGGACTGGACCGACACGCCCTCGCCGCTTCTGTCGCGGCCGGAGATTGTGGATGGGCTGCCGAAAGCAGTGGTGCCGACGCTGGAAAGCTTCCTGACCATTGCCGACACCACCGAAGGCCGGCACTACGTGGCGAACCCTTACTTCTTCATGGTGGACACCACGGGCCAGCAGCTCCCCTACATCTCGGAGCAGGACGAGCTTTACAAGAACGACAACGAGGTGCGGATCCTCTCGGTCATCAACGGCGAGGTGGACTACAAGGCGCAGTCCCTGCAGCTCGCCTCGGCGCCCCTGCTTCTGGAGAACCAGGAGAAGGGCAACTACACAGTTCAGCTTAACCCCGACATCGCCTTCCCGACCCTGTCGTTCAACGTGACGTCGGAAGATCCGGCGAAGCGCGAGGTGTTCGGCAATGTCGAGTTCCGCCGCGCCATGTCGATCGCCATCGACCGCGACCAGATCAACGAGGTGGCTTATTTCGGACAGGGCAAGCCGGTGCAGTACAACGGCTTCTCGCCGCTGCCGGATTTCATGCCGGCCGAGCTTGAAACGGCCTGGGCGCAGTACGACCCCGACACGGCGAAGCAGATGCTCGACGCGATCGGCATGGCCGATACCGACGGGGACGGGATGCGCGAGCTGCCGAACGGCGACAAGCTTGTGCTGAACCTGCAGTTCGCCACCCAGGGCGCGCCCGGAGAACTGGCACAGCTCGTGGCCCAGAACTGGACCGATGTGGGCGTGCAGACCACGGTGAAGGAAGTGACGCCGGACGAGTATCGCTCGGCCCAATCATCGAACCAGCTTGACGTCATGATCTGGCGCAAAGGCCAGCCCCTTGCGCTTCACCTTGGCGACAACACGTACTTCGTGCCGCCCTTTGACGGCTATTTCGACATCCGGACCGGCATGCTTTGGGCCGAGTACATCGAAAGCGGCGGCTCGGCGGGCGTGGAGCCGCCAGCCTGGGTGAACGAGATGATCGACGACGTGAATGCCTTCCAGTCGGCGCCGATCGGATCGCCGGAGCAGGAGGCGCTGGCGACGAAGCTGGCGACGAAGATGGTCGACGAAATGCTGTTCATCGGCACGGTGCTGGCGCCGTCTCCGCTGATCCACAACAACGACCTGAAGAACTTCACCCAGTTCAAGACGACATCCTACGAGTATTACAGGACGTTCCCCTACTTGCCGCAGCAATGGTGGCTGGACGAGTAACGGGAACGGCGATGTCATGAAATCTTCGCGGGCGGTGCCGCCGCCCGCGAGCGCAACGACTACACCGGAAACAACCGGTCGGGGCGCAGTCGTAGCGGGGACGTAATCATGCTCAATTTCGCCAGGTTCGTAGTGACGCGCGCCATCATGGCCATGGTGACGCTCATCATCGTGTCCCTCGTGGTGTTCACATTGATGGAGCTTGTGCCAGGTGATTGTGCGGAACGCTATCTGGCGTTCAAGAACACCCAAGGATCGACTATTTCGCTCGCCGATATCGAGAACGAGCGGGCGCGGCTCGGCCTCGACCGCCCGTTCCTGGAACGGTGGGGCAAATGGATCGTCGGGGCCTTCCAGGGAGAATTCGGAGACAGCTGTATCCTGCGGGTCAACATAGCGCGGCTTCTGGGCGACAAGTTCTGGCTGTCGCTGTCGATCTGTCTCGCCTCGCTTGCGCTGGCCTATACGATCGCGATTCCCGTGGGCATCATTGCCGCCTCGTCGAACAACGCGCTTCTGAACAACACGCTGAGGATCCTCAGCTATCTCGGCCTGGCGATGCCGAATTTCCTTCTGGCGCTGATGATCATGCTGTTCTCGACGGTCTATTTCAACGAGACGCTGACAGGGCTGTTCTCGCCGGAGTTCAGGGATGCGCCCTGGACCTGGGAGAAGATCGTTGATCTGCTGAAACACGCCTGGCTTCCGATCTTCATTCTGGGCTGGTCGGCCACCGCCTTCGCGCTTCAGACCGTGCGGGCGCTGATGTCCGACGAGATCGGCAAGCTTTACGTCACCGCCGCCGCCGCGCGCGGGGTGCACGGGCGAAAGCTTTTGTGGAACTACCCGGCGCGGCATGCACTGGGCCCGATCGTCAACTCGCTTGGGTTCGACCTCAACCGGATCTTCAACGAATTGCCCATCGTGGCGCTGATCCTGACCCTCACCGATGCCGGATCGCTGTTGATCGAGGCGCTTGCGCGTTCGAACGATCAGCAGCTTGCCGGTGCGATCATCTTCCTGCTGACCGCATCGATCGTGGCATTGAACTTTTTCACCGATGTGCTGCTCGCGGTTCTGGATCCGCGGGTTCGCAAGAGTATCGTGCGATGACCGAAACCCCCGAAACCTTCGCCGAGGCCGCGCGCGCGGCCAACGAGCGCGGCGACCAGAGCGCGAAAGAGGCCTATTTCACGGCGTCTCAAAGGCAGCTGATCTGGGCGCGGTTCAAAAAACAGAGATCGGCCATGATCGCCGGCATCATACTTTTGCTGATGATCCTGTCGGGGATCTTTGCGCCGTTCCTGTCGCCCTATGATCCGACCGTCGCGGGGCGGAACAAGGATTATCTGAACGGGGCGCCGACGATCCCGCAGTTCTGCGACAAGAACGGCTGTTCGTTGCGGCCGTTCCTGCACACCATCGAACGGGTCCGGTCGATCGAGACAAATTTCCGCTGGGTGGAGCAGGTCAACGAGGACGAACGCCGTTATGTTCAGTTCTTCGTGGAGGGCGCGCCCTACAAGATTCTCGGGTTCATACCGGCGCAGACACGCCTGTTCGGGATGGATAAGGGGTTCATCCACCTCTTCGGCACCGATGCGGCGGGGAAGGACATCTTCAGTCGGACATTGCACGCGATCTGGACCTCGCTTCAGGTCGGATCGATCGGGGTGTTCATCGCCTTCTTCCTGGCGCTTATCATAGGAGGGGTGTCCGGCTATTACGGAGGCTGGATCGACGGGGTGATCCAGATGATCACCGACGCGGTGCGAACCGTGCCCGCGATTCCGCTTTTCATGGCGGTCGCAGCCTTCATGCCGCCGGAACTTTCCGCGGAGGAACGGTTCTTCTACATCTCGCTGATCCTCGGGTTCATCGGTTGGCCGACACTCGCGCGGCGGGTGCGCACGCATCTTCTGACCGAGCGGAACCAGGAATACGTGCTTGCCGCGCAGCTTTCGGGCGCGTCCTCGGGCCACGTGATCCGGCGGCACCTTTTGCCGAGTTTCACCAGCTACATCATCGTCGATCTGGTGATTTCCTTTCCCTACATGGTGCTGTCGGAAACCGCGCTGTCCTTCATCGGGCTGGGACTGAAGGATCCGGTGTCGTCGCTGGGCGTGATGCTGCAGAACGCGACGAGCGCCGACGTGATGCTGAACTACCAATGGTATTTCATCCCGGTGATCTTCTTCATCGTGCTGGTCATGGCCTTCGTCTTCGTGGGCGACGGGTTGCGCGACGCCGCCGATCCCTATTCGGATACGCACAAATGAGCGCGCTGATCGAAGTCGAGAACCTGACGCTGAGTTTCCGGACCGACGAGGGGCTGGTCACGGCGGTGGAGGATGTTTCGTTCCGTCTCGACAGGGGCGAGGTGATGGGGCTTGTCGGCGAAAGCGGTTCGGGCAAGTCGGTAACGGCGAAATCGCTGATGCACCTGAATGCCCGTAACGCGGTCTATGCGCCCGGCTCGCGCATAACCCTTCATACCGAGACCGGGCCGCTCGATGTCTTGTCGCTGCGCCGCACGGCAGATCTGAAGGTGGTGCGGGGCGGTGCGATCAGCATGATCTTCCAGGAGCCGATGGCAAGCTTTGCGCCGGCGATCACGATCGGCAAGCAGATGGTGGAGCAGCTTCAGCTGCATTCCGACATGTCGAAGCGCGAGGCGCGGGCGATCTCTGTCGAGATGCTGGACCGGGTAGGGATTTCCGATGCAAGCCGCCGGTTCGACCAGTACGCCTTCGAACTGTCGGGGGGAATGCGGCAGCGGGCGATGATCGCGATGGCGCTGTCGACGAAGCCCGCGTTGCTGATCGCGGACGAACCGACGACGGCGCTTGACGTGACGATCCAGGCGCAGGTGATCGATCTGATGAAGGACCTCGTGGACGAGTTTCGCATGGGCATCATCTTCATAACCCATGACCTCGGCGTGGTGGCGCAGACCTGCGATCGGGTGAACGTCATGTATCTCGGCCGGCTGATCGAGGAGGGGCCGGTGCGCGAGGTGATCGCGAACCCCAAGCATCCCTACACCCAGGGTCTGATCGCGGCGCTGCCGAAGCTCGACGACCTGGATGCACCCCTGACCCCGGTGCCGGGGGACATCCCCTCGCCGCTGGAGCGCCCGTCGGGTTGTGTGTTTCACACCCGGTGCAGCCAGATCGTGGGGCCCGAATGCCGGGCCGACCTGCCGCGCGATACGCGCATCGACGCGACCCACCAGGTGGCCTGCCACATCTACCGGGAGGTCGCGGAATGAGTACCCCCCTGATCCGCGCGGACGGCCTTTCGGTCGGGTTCAACATCGGCAAGGGGCTGTTCAACCGCTTTACTCTGAAGGCCGTGGACAACGTGACGATCCACATCGAGAAGGGCAGCTTCTTCGGCCTCGTTGGGGAAAGCGGATCGGGCAAGACGACGCTGGGCCGGGCGCTTCTGAAGGCCGTGCCGATCACCGGGGGGACGGCGCATTACTCGGACGGGGAGGTGGAATACGACCTCGAGAAGATCACGAAGGAGCAGTTGCGGGATTACCGCAAGCGCGCGCAGCTGATCTTTCAGGATCCCTATGCCGCGCTGTCGCCCCGGATGACGGTGCGCGACATCATCGCCGAGCCGCTGGAAGTGATGCGCCTGACCCGCAACCGTGAGGAAACCGATGAGCGGGTACGCGAGATCGCCGCGAAATGCCGGTTGAACCTCGAACATCTGCGCCGGTTTCCGCACGCGTTTTCGGGCGGTCAGCGGCAGCGGATCTCGATCGCGCGGGCGCTTGTCTCGGATCCGAAGTTCGTGGTGGCCGACGAAAGCGTGGCTGCGCTCGATGTCTCGATCCAGGCCGATGTCCTGAACCTTCTGAAACAGCTTCAGAAGGATCTCGGGCTGACGTTCATGTTCATCAGCCACGATCTATCGGTTGTCGCGCATACCTGCGATTATGTGGCGGTGATGTATCTGGGGCGCCTTGTCGAAACCGCGCCGACGCGCAAGCTGTTCGCCGCGCCGCGCCACCCCTATACCAAGGCACTTTTCTCGGCGATCCCGTCGCTTGATCCCGACGACCGGGGCAAAGCGCAGAAGCTCGAAGGCGAGATTCCCTCGCCAACGAACCAACCGCCGGGATGCAAGTTCCACACGCGCTGCGTCCACGCGGTCGACCGCTGCAACGTGGAGGAGCCACTGCTTGAGGCCGACGGTACGGGGCACGAAGTGGCCTGCCATCGCTGGAAAGAGCTTCTAGGAACTGTCTGAGCGGCTCTGTCAAAACTTCGCGGTTGATTGCATTGTCGTCGGCCACGAGGACCTTGAGCGAGACGTCGATGGCTTCACCGTCGGCCGCGCATTTCAACGCGCATCCACGTGTCTCGGGCACGGCTTGCTTTGCGTTTTCGGCAGACTTCCGCAACGGAAGGGTGAACCAAAACACGCTTCCCTTACCCGGGGTACTGCGCACGCCGATCTGCCCGTTCATGGCCTGCACGAGACGCTTTGAGATCGAAAGGCCCAAGCCGGTGCCGCCGAACCGACGTGTCAGCCCCCCTTCGGCCTGTTCGAAGCGCTCGAACACCCTTTCCTGATCGTCCGAGCTGATGCCAATTCCGGTGTCCTCCACCTCGAACAGAAAGGTGATTTCGTCATTTGTTTCCAGCACGGGGCGGCAGGCGATGGTCACGGCCCCCCGTTCGGTGAATTTGATGGCGTTGCCGGTCAGATTGACCAAGACCTGCCGGATCCTGTCTTCATCCCCGAGACATGCCATGGATCCAACGCTTTCGATGTTGAGTTTCAGCTGCAGACCCTTGCCTTCAGCAAACGTCCGCAGCATCCCGGCCACGCCATCTGTCAGCCTGGCCGGACCGAAGGGGTGCTCGCGGATATCGAGGCGTCCTTCTTCGATCTTCGTGAGGTCGAGGATGTCATCGATGATTGACAGCAAAGACTTGCTGGACTGTTCGATGATTTCCACGTGCTGGCGCTGGGCGTTGTCGAGCCGGGACGCCTTCAGCAGTTCCGCAACCGGTATGATTCCGTTCAGGGGAGTGCGGAGTTCATGGCTCATCGTCGCGAGGAAGCGTGATTTTGCGTGCAAGGCCGACTCGGCGTCGCTTCGAGCGGTTTCGAGCGAGGAGACATTTTCGAGGATCTGTTCGCGCATCACCCGGAAACTTCTGGTCAGCCGCCCCACTTCATCCCGTGCGGCCCTCGGAAGCGTTGAACGGAAGTTGCCGGAACCCAGTTCGTCGGCGGCATCGGCCAGCATCGAAAGACGCCGGATGACGAGCTGATCGAGAAGCACGCCCAGAAGAATGATTATGGATACAAAGACGAAGATCGCAACGACGACAAGATGCCGGAGTTCCTGGTGCAGCGACGCGATTTGCGAGCTCAGGTCGACATTCGCCGAAAGCTGCCCCCAGAATTCTCCGCGAAGCTGGATGTCGTGGGCGAGATGAATTACGTCCGGCCCCTGGATCGTTTCCAGCTTTCCCAGCGGGTAAATCTTTTTCTGATCCGCGCGGACAAGCGTAATGCCTGACCAGTTGTCGTGCTTTCTGGAGATGACATTCAGAGTTTCGTAGATGGCGGCGTATTGATTGCTTAGAATGAATGGCGTCAATCCATCGGCCATCACGTCGATCTGACGGTGGATCTCGCGGGTTTCCGCATCGATCAGCACCTGCGTCACGCGCGGCACCCACACGAACTGAAAGAGCGCCGCGCAACTCGCTGCGAAGGCAATGATAGGGATGGAAATCGTCTGTCTGATCGATGAGTTCATCATGGGAGAGCGATCTGCACCGTGCCGGTACTCAGTTCGAGCCGATTTCGACGTAGTAGTCTTCCAGCTCAAGCTTTGTCAGCGACCCGTAATCCGATGCCTGCGTCGCCACCGCGCGCCGCATCGGGATCTTCGACAGGATTTCGGCGCCCTCCGGCGTTGCCGCGATTTCAAGGAATGCCCGTTGAACCCTTTCCGCGATTTCCCTGGGCACGCGGGGGTGCACAACGATCGGGTGGGGCGGCATTTCCGGTGTCTCGTAGAGAATGCGAAGATGATCCCTGACGTCCGGATCAAGTGCCATGAATGTGGACATCACACCGCCCGCGGCATCAGCCTCGCCGAGCACGACGTTCAGGTACGCGGAACTGTGGGTGTTTACGAAATCGGGCACGAAGTCGAGATCGTGAACGCGATCGAGGTTTGCGCGGATCAGCAACGATGCGCCGAAGGCATTGGGTGCGGGGAAGGCGATCCTGGCATTTTCGAGGTCGGACACGGTTTTGTACGGAGACTCCTTCGTGACCACGAGAACCCCGGATAACTTGCGATCTCCGTCCCTGACGAGCGGCTCATAACCCTGACGGGAGAAGGCCACGAGCGAGTGGTAGGGGTTCATGTAGGAGAAATCGAACTCGCCGCGCCCGAAGGCCTGTTCGAATTCGGGGATGCGCGGCGATCCGATCATCTTGAATTCGAGCCCCGTGCGCGCCTCGAGTTGTTCGAGGATCGGGGTCCATATTTCCGAGAGCCTTCTCGCCTCGAATTGTGTTCGACTTGCCTTCGCAGATGCCGCGCAGCACGTCTGTTTCACGCTGGCTGAGGTTCCCGACGGTTGAGTCGTCCTGCTGCATGAAGCCATAAGGCACGAAGACTTCGCCCGCTGCCATGAACCGGACCGCGGTTGCCATCGAACGCGAGGCCATCGTCTTGGGAACAAAACCCGCAGCACCGGAATTGATCGCCTCTTCGGCAATGGCGCGCGACGCGTTTCCGGAAAGCAGGGCGACCGGGCGACCTTCATTGCTTTCGCGCATCCGGGCCAGGCCCTCGAGCCCGTTCATCCCCGGCATGTTGTAGTCGAGAAGGACAAGATCGAAGGCGCCGTCGTTCTCGACCGCGGCAATCGCCTGGCTGAGATCGGAGGCAGTCGTTACAGTCGCAATCCCTTCACGCTGAAGGAATGCCGCCAGGGTCTCGCGGACGAGATCGTGGTCATCGGCGATCAGGACCCGCATGCTCGAGGTCTTGGCTTCGTCTGCGGGTTGATCCATGTCCCTGGGCCTTAAAACTTGTACATTTTCTTTTCGTGCTTCTACTGCTCGGGCTCATCAGGCAAAGCGTTCAGTCTGAGCGCGGCGCTAAGGATGCGAAGAACAGGCTGCAGAACGTGATTTCCACCTCGATTGATGGAATCCTTGCGGTCGGGCGCGATGGCCGGATTCTCGATTACAACGGCGCGGCTGAACGGATCTTCGGCTACACCCGCGAGGAAGCGATCGGCCAGGACATGGCGGAGGTGATCATACCGGACCACCTGCGCAAGGCGCACGACGCCGGTATGACGCGTTACAGCCAGACTGGCGAAAAGCGCGTCGTAGACAAGGGTTTGGTGCGGCTCGAGGCCAAGCGGAAGGACGGCAGCGTGTTTCCCGTGGAGGCGTCGATTTCCTCGATCGAGGCCGATGGCGAAGAGATCTTCATCTCGTACATGCGCGATATCTCAAAGCAGGTCTATGCGGAGCAGGAATTGGTCGACGCCCGGGACAAGGCTGTCGCCGGAGAGAAGGCAAAGGCCGAATTGCTTGCCGTGATGAGCCATGAAATGCGTACCCCGCTCAATGGCCTGCTCGGCACGATGGAGCTTCTGGAAGACACAGAGCTCGCAGCGCCGCAGAGAAAGTACCTCTCTGCCATGGAGACATCGGCGAGACTGCTGGTGCATCATATCAATGACGTTCTGAGCATTTCGAGCGCCGATGCGGGGCAACTCAACCTCGTGAATTCGGAGATCCGCCCGAAAGAGCTTCTCGACGAGTTGATCGAGAGCCAGCGGCGGGCAATTGAAGCGAACGGTAACCGCATTGATATCGTCGTGAGCGACGAGCCGGAGCTGATGTGGGCCGATCGCATCCGACTGAACCAGATCATCCTCAACCTCGTTGGAAATGCCAACAAGTTCACCCGGGATGGTCAGATCGCCGTCGAGTTCGAGGGGTTGCCTGATGGGTCTGCCGTCGAATTCCGCGTTACAGACACGGGCATCGGGATCGCGGAGGAAGATCAGGAAACGATCTTTGAGGATTTTCGGACGCTCGACCCGAGTTACGGACGAACGGCGGAAGGGACCGGTCTTGGCCTGGGGATCCCCAAGCGCCTCGTCGAAGCGATGGGCGGAGAGATCGGAGTGGAGAGCGAGCCGGGCGAGGGGAGCCTGTTCTGGATCAGGCTGCCGATCGGCACCCCCACTTCCGAGGCCAATCCTCACACCATGGATGAAGGCGAGCCGGTACTTGCGCCGGCCATCGGGCTCAAGATCCTTCTGGTCGAGGACAACAAGATCAACAGGCTGGTCGCGCGCGAGATGCTGGAAAAGGCGGGCCATTCGGTTACCTAAAGCATCCGGCCTTTAACCTGAGACATATCCGGCAGCCCTGAAGTAGTTCCAACACTCTTCGGGTGAGTATA
>NZ_JAWHTE010000038.1:0-27236 GCF_032586175.1 Ovoidimarina sediminis | reverse complement strand
AATGGTGTGGCGTGCGGTGGCTCAACTCTTCGGCTGAGACCGCGTTAATCAATAGACAAGTAAATCTGTCAGGTGACAGCTACCCCACCCTTACCGGTCGTCCAGGTCGATCGATGCGTGGTTTCGGGTGGGAACGACCGCTTCTGCCGACAGCGGACCTCCATCAGATTGCGCTCGACGTCCGAGAAGCGGACGGAGCAGTCCTTCTCAAGATCTCTGAAACTCTTCCAAATCGAGGTAAGCTGGCCCTAAGGACGGAACGCGACGGGAGGCGCACATGAAAATCAGGTTGCTGAACGAGAACTTGGTATCGGACCTGTGCTGGCTCGCTGAATGGGGGTTTTCGGCCTGGATTGACTACAACGAGACGAAGATAATCTTTGATACTGGCTGGTCAGACGTGTGGTGCCGAAATGCCGAGACCGCAAAGATCGATCTGGCCTCAGCGGATGTCATTGCCCTTTCCCATTTCCACAGTGACCATTCTAGAGGCCTGCTGTTCCATCCCTTCTCGGACAAGAAAAAGCTGATCGCCCACCCACGCGCCCTATTGGCAATGTTAGACCCGTTTATCGAGCCGCCTGATCGTCATCTTCCCCACAAGTATGACGAAATAGAGCATAAGATTCGGTCAGATTTCGAGGTCGTTGAGGTGGCGGAACCCTATGAGTTTGCGCCCGGCGCATTCTTTCTGGGGGAAGTCCCACGGGTCGTCCCGTTTGAACGCGGGTGTTACTACGAAGACCCCATGCCCGACGACACCGCGCTGGCGTTTCGGACCGAAAAGGGCTGCGTAGTTGTAACCGGGTGTTCGCACAGCGGGATTTGCAACATCTGCACGCACGCCAAGGACGTCACGGGTCAATCACTTCATGCCGTCATTGGTGGTTTCCATCTGGTCAATCCCGAGAAGCCGGCCGTGGACGAGACGATTGAATGGTTCAGGTCCGAGAAAGTACCGCGGCTATTGCCTGTTCATTGCGTTTCCTTCGACATTCAGGCCCGGCTTCAGAGGGAGTTTGGCTACGACCGCCCCGGTGCGGGCTCGCTGATCGAGTTGTAGATCTCATGGTCCCGCTTCGGGCTCAACGCAGTCATCCGAGTCTTTCCGTCGGATGACGGTTTTCTTGCCCTTACCGGTCATCCAGGGCCGTCGAAACGTGGTTTTCGGCCCGAACGTCTGCTTCCACCGACAGCAGGCATTCGCCAGATCGGGCTCCATGTCCGAGTTGCGGACGAAGCAGTCATCGGAAGCGCTTATCAGTATCCCCAGGGTAAGTTGAGAAGCAAAACGATAAAGAAGACTGCCAAAGAAGTTATTAGGGCCCGCTGCCACTTCGTTCGGGCTTTAAAGAACG
This sequence comes from Ovoidimarina sediminis, assembly GCF_032586175.1. Taxonomy (NCBI): domain Bacteria; kingdom Pseudomonadati; phylum Pseudomonadota; class Alphaproteobacteria; order Rhodobacterales; family Roseobacteraceae; genus Ovoidimarina; species Ovoidimarina sediminis. The sequence continues at coordinate 25,878 of NZ_JAWHTE010000038.1, read as the reverse complement.
CCCATTCCTCCATCAAAAGAACGGTTGCGAACATTACGAGAGCCGGCACTAGTGCTGAGTAGATATCCGTCTGCATTTCATTGCCTCTGTTTCATCGAACATCCATCAAAAACCTATCTGAGCGCCACATCCAGAATTGGTATAGGGCACGGCCAGCAGAGGAGAACAGGATTCGTTCCGCCGATCCAATCAGATTCTCACTTGGCACAAAGCCGATACCAATGGGTTGTGCGATCCGGCTGTCAGTCGAGTTGTCGCGGTTGTCGCCAAGGAAAAAATATTGTCCCTCGGGTACAGTGAATACCGGGGTATCGTCCAACTGTGAGGGGTGCACATTCTGAAGCGGCGAAATGAATTGGGTTTGGTCATCTGAGGATGATATCCGCACCCTACGCCCTGCTCGAGTCAGCTTAATCTGATAATGCCGCGGGCAATCATCAAAAGGGCGCTTATGCCTCGACGGAGAGTGGCTGCAGTTCCAATTCGATTTCGGGTGTCACGAGGTAAACCACGCCGTTGGGGACTTCCGTCCAGACCTCGTCGAAGGTGACAGGCTCTGAGGCCACCTCGATCGCACGATAGGCTTGCTTGGCATCATGATGAACATGTGTCTTTCCGCAGATCGTACACACGTGAAGGTGATCCCGCCGTAGGTGGTATAGGGAGCGGTTGAGCCGCGAGCCAACCAAAGTGTCGCCGTCGGTCAGAATGATATTCAGGCCGATCTTCTTCTCTGGCGCCGCCTCGGCGCACCAAGCCACGACCTGATCCAGCCCACGCCGAACTGTATCGTATAGCCCAGCTTCGGGATGCTGGAGGAAAAGGCTCAATAGGTAGCGGAAGACATGCTCGCTATCGGTCTCGCCATGGATTTCGGACCTGTGCAGCGGGTCCATGTGCTCAAGCAACTTGAACCGGACTTCCTCGAACCCGGGAAGCGTCCCGTTATGGGCAAATATCCAGCGGCCGTGACTGAACGGATGGGTGTTTTCGACGCTGACGGGTCCGACCGTCGCCCTGCGAACATGTGCCACGGCGGTATGGGCGTATACCCGTGCCGCCGCCTTAGTGAAATGCTCCCCCTCGAAGGCCGCCCAAGTCTGCTTGACGATTACGGGCACACCATCAGGATAATCCGCGACACCCCAGCCGTGGCCATGCATCAGGCCCTCCATATCGCCCCGGCTCTGCGCCATGAGCGCATTTTGGGCGCGAACAAGTCCGCACTCCACCCGGGTCGGCTCGTTCGCTCTCATGGCGTAGAGGCGACACATGCGGAACCCTTCCCATTCACAGCCCTTTGGTTTTCAGAATAAATTCTACATGAGGGTTATTCCTCTGGAAATAGGGTCCGAGCTTTGATTGACGCCTTCGACACAATGCGCGCGGTTCGGGCGAAAGCGGCCGAGATCGAAGCGCTTGTCAGGCGGCTTCTGAACGATGAACCGGCGCTTCGCTCCTCGCTCGATTTCGGTCCAATGGTCCGTCAGGGTGTTTCACCGCATCCTGCCCTGATAATTTGCGATCAGTCAGGAACCGAGCTTTTCAACCTCGAAGGAGTGGGACTTTCAGAGCATCGAATGGCTCTCCTTGCACGACCAGGGGACACAGTTGCAGTGCGCCGACGTGTCCACGAGTTCGAGCGCTATCTCACCGAATATCTCGGCATGCACGACGTGACTTTCCTCGAGGCCGGCTCCAAAGACGCAGAACCGATTGCGCGAAAACTCCGAACCAATCCCGAGCTTTCAGAGAAGCTTGCGAGCGCCTTGCAGCCTGGCACGCCGTTGACGATCCACAGCTATCTTACAACAGGCCACATCTGGCAACTCGCGAAGGCGCTCGGAGAAGATCGAAAGAGCCCAGTCAACGTCGCTGGTCCGGGGCCCAGGACGTCGAGGCGCGTAAACGACAAACTGTGGTTTTGGTCTTTAGCAAGCGAGCTGACCGGGAAGCACTCGGTGCCGCCGACGCTTTATGCATTCGGTCCGGCGGCCGCTGCTGCGCACGCTGTACGTTTCGCGCGAACTTGCGACAGCGTTGTCGTTAAGGTTCCGAGCAGCGCAGGCGGAAAGGGCAACTTGCGCCTCGAAAGCTCGGTTCTGCGCTACACGAGCCTTTCTGACATCAGGCTCATGATCGAAGAACGCCTTTTTGCGGTGGGTTGGAAGGGAACCTACCCGATTCTCGTAGGCGTATGGGAATCTGGGATAATAGCCAGCCCTTCTGCCCAGATGTGGCTGCCCAAGCCGGAGGACGGTCCGCCGAGAATCCTGGGCCTTTTCGAGCAGCGCGTAGAGGGCGTGACAGGTAAGTTCTCGGGCGCGCAGCCCGCAGCAATCGATCAGACCATCGCGCGGGAGATGATGACAGAGGCCGCGATCCTTGGCGCGTTACTACAGCGCATTGGTTATTTCGGGCCATGCTCGCTCGACGCCGTGATCCAGGAAATCGACGGCGGAAGCGAACTACACTGGGTCGAATGCAATGGGCGGTGGAGCGGCGTGTCCATACCACTGGCGGCGGCCAGAGGACTCTTTGAGAATTCAATTCCCGACGGCTTGGTCATCCTGCAGGAATTACTGCCGGACGCAAAGCGAATGAGCACTTCGGGCCTCTGCACACTACTCGGTGACATTATCTTCCAAAAGGGAGCCTCAACGGAAGGCATAGTGATCTTGTCTCCTCCCGACCGCACTGACGGCATGTCGGTGAACGTGATGGTGCTTGCTGAAACACAGACACGGGCCGCTTCGATGATCGAGGAGCTGTACTTAAGGCTTAACTCACGGGTTACGTAGGGCTTAGGCATACCCTGACCGCCTCTCGCAGTGTCAGATTTGTCGGGATTGTGTTCTCTAATCGGGCAAGGTCTTGCTGCTCAGTCTTGAGCGGATGATTCCGTTGGATGCTTGTCTTCTTTGCGTGCTTGGGCCCTTGGAAGGGTAAGCTCAATGGAAAGTTTGTGATACGTAGCAGCTTTTAGCTTCACGGAACGGAATTGTACGATCAAGAGCCGACCGACCTAGAAACGCCCCAACCTGCAGCGTGGCAATAGGGCTTCGGTATCAGCGAGTTCGAAGAGCGCTGTTCCCTCGGAGCTGACCGTAGCTGTAGCCGCCGCCACGCCCCATTTTAGCGATTGCCCGGGCGCCTCTCCCCTTGCCAGCGAAAGTGTAAAGGCACCAACCTCCTGGCTCGACGCAGTCATCTGAGTAAAATACTCAGCTGACCACTGTCCCTTGCGAACCGGTCATTCGGGGCCGACGTGAGACGGTTTCGGACGGGAACGACCGCTTCTGCCGACAGCGGACATTCATCGGATTAGGCTCGATGACCGCGATGCGGGACGAAGCTGCCATCTTGCGTTGGCGACTATCCAGTCAGGCGAGCGCAGTCTCCAAGCGGTCAAGTGACACCTGCGGCCACACCTCCTCAAACTTGTAGAACTCCTCAAAGACGGGAATGTCGTTGCTGAGAGGCACCCAGGCCTGCTTGCTGCTTGTGAAGATCTGCACGTCCGGAGGGCACTGATCCGGATCGTCGAGCGTTCCTACGCGCACGTACCGTAGCTTCCCGAGGCGGATCATGTAGCTACTGAAAACGGCAACGCCGCACTCCCGGCAACGCGATATGATCTGGCCCTTTCCACTTGGGGTGGGAAGCTCATGTTCCGTAATTTGTCCTTCGAACTCTACCCGGTTGGCCTCGATGATGGCGTTCAAGACATAGGCTGCTCCGGTCTGTCGCTGGCATTCGCTGCAGTGGCAGCAATGTACGAACATAGGTGGTATCGACAGCTTGTATGTTACGGCTCCGCAGCCGCATTTTCCTTTGAGCATCTCATCCCCACTGTTGGCTGTTCTAGATTGCGATCAATGACTTCTATTCGACCAAGTCATAGTGCTTGATTGAGCGTGACTCGACCAATTCGGCCTCTGCGGGATCAATGTGTGGGCTCTGGTAGTCCTCGCCGACAAACGCCTTCAGAGACTCAAGGCTGTCCCACACCATTACAAAGCTAAACTCGCGAGGTGTACCTGGCCGTGGGGCACCCGGCAGGACTTGAACTATTCCCTTTGTGCCTCTCATTAATGGAATCGCAGTCTCATGGAAGAACTTGCCGAACTCTTCCTCTTTGCCAGGCCGTGTGACGACTTGGAATATGCGCATGATCAAAGATCCGTCCTCCGTGAAGTGCGGCTTCCGGCTGTATGAGCGCCTCTGACTATGCGAGCATATCACTTCACAGTAGGCTTGTCCGCTTTCGGGCTTGGAGCTGACGCTGGCCTATTTTCAGTGAACAACCGCAGTGCGGACGGAGTGGTCGTCGCACAGGTCTGACTTTGCGGCTGGAGACCACGAACACGTTGCGTCCATGCTGCCTAGAACTTGCTCGTCCGAGAATTGGAGCTCTGGCATTGGAAAGCCCTCACAGGTAGATTTTCTGGAAGCGGGTTCCGGTGAGACGGTCATACTCATCCACTCGAGCGTAGCGGGAGCGCGTCAGTGGCGAAGCCTGATGGATCTGCTTGCCCCCAACTATCATCTCATTGCCATAAATCTTTTCGGCTACGGCACCACACCACCGTGGAACAGTAAGGGGCAGCAAACCCTTGAGGATCAGGCGCGTCTGGTTGCTCCGTTCGCTGCGGCGGATGGCAGCAAGTTCTCGATCGTTGGGCACTCATTCGATGGTGCCGTTGCAATGAAAGCGGCCGCGATGTTTCGGAACCAAGTACATCGACTGGTATTGGTAGAGCCCAACCCTTTCTATTTACTGAGATTACTTGGTTGCGTTGAGGCATTCCGTGAGGCCACCGCATTGAGAGATGTCATCAAGGATTGCGGGGCAAGAGATGACTGGCGCACAGCCGCGGAGGTGTTTGCAAACTACTGGGCCGGTGCGGGAAGTTGGAATGCTATGCCCGACGATAGGAGAGAGAAATTCACAGCCGCCTTGGTTCCGAACTTCCACGAATGGGACTGCGTTATGCACGAAGAAACACCGATCTCGACCTGGGCAAAAGACTTGCCCGACGCCACAACCGTGATCTCGGCAGATGACACAGTCGGCGCCATCGCAGAGACTGTGAGATTGTTTCGCGAGCACATGCCTCACTGGCGCTTTGAGAATGTATCACAGGGCGGGCATATGGCAGCGATAACTAAGCCGGACCTCATCAATCCCGTCATTCAGTCAGCGCTATTATGATGCTGCTTTGGGCGTGTAGGAGACCGCTGGGCCATTGAGTTATCTGACCGGTCTAGGACGCTAGGATACGCCAGAGGCAGAGATCAGCTTCTGATTGCCATTGGCTCGTTGAGCAGGCCTTCGTCGATCTCAAAAAGGTCGGCGTTCTCAAGAAGGGCCGTGACCACCCAGTTCCTTCCACTTTCGCGCAAGCCGTAGCCATAACCACGCAGCCGGAAGTGCCATTCTCGTTCGCTTAAGCTCTTGCGGCGTTCGCCCAGCACGAAGTTCTGAACCTTAGCAATTTCTGCCGCATCGAAGGTCACGAGGGTCATCTGCGCTACTCCAAGATCGATCCGTTCCTAAGGAGCAGCAGTGGAAGGCATTTTTGTTCAGATATTTGCATCAATAAGGCAGAAATTCGGCTTTTGGTGCCGAGAGCTGCGGTTTCGGGCAGCAACGACGGCTTCTTCAGACAGCAGAACTTCCTCGGATCGAGCTCGATGTCGGCTTCGCGGACGAAGCGGGCGTTCCGACGAAACCAATGCATGCAAATACAGTGTTACGTAATGGCCTTGTTACACAGTTACAGTAGCAGGTCTGGACACCATGAGTTGACAGGCGCCTGTCATGCATCAACCAAGAAGCCTGTTCCTTAACTGGATTTTGCTGGTGCTCGTGAGCACCTTCACCGGCGCGGTTGGTATATTCCTCGTCTATCTTACTGATGGATACACCGTGTCGAGCGCAGCTGGTTTCGCGCTATCTGTCGCTGCAGTTTTTTCCGGTGGGATTGCGGTTTTCGTGGTGATTGGACCTCTACTTACAGTTTGGTCGATCTGGGAGATCTATGGTTTAGGCGTTCCCCACGACGGAAACCTGCTGGCCTTGGCGTTCAGCCTACCATCAACAATTGTACTGATCGTGGTGGCGAGCGCTTACTTTCTGTCGCTCCGCGTTAGCAGACGTGCTCCGGTATGGCTCGTCGCGTTCCTTGTTTCGCCCCTCGTTTATTCGGCGCTGGCGTTGTCCGCCGACGAGCTTTTCCAACCGTGACGAGCCGGTTCTCTCAGTATGCTTTCGGCGGATTAGTTCAATGATCTGGTCTCGATTCTGCTCGGTAAGCACATTTGATTATCTTGTTGCGGCCGTGTCGACGGCGGTTATCTCTGTCGCCATAGCGTATTCCATTTACTTGTTTGCCCCCTGGGGCTGTGACGCCAGTGCATGGCTGTGCCTTTTTCGGATTTCCCTGCTCGGGGTAGCGCCAATTGGAGCAATATGCCTGCCGCTCCTGTTTCGCTTAAACCGGCAGAGGCATCGCGCGTTTCCCGACGGCTGGCTTCCGTTCGTCGTTTCGGTCGCCATTGTCTCGCAGGTGGCGGTGACCGGTTACAGCTTTTGGTTGTTTGAAGACCATATAAGGCGGATTTTCTTCTACGAGATTCTCATCTTTCCACAGGGTCTGGCCGCCGGGGCTGTAACCGGAGCAGCTTTTTGGTGCTCGCTGGCCATACTGAATAAGCGACGAGCACGGTTGCACCGGAGAGACTAAAAGCGTCAGCTTCGGGCTCTTCCCGGTCATCTGAGTAAATCTGTCAGGTGACCGCTACCCCACCCTTACCGGTAGTCCAGGTCGATCGATGCGTGGTTTCGGGTGGGAACGACCGCTTCTACAGACAGCGGACCTTCTTCAGATCACGCTCGATGTCCGAGAAGCGGGACAATGCCGCCGTTCCGTTTTCGTCTGTGTAGGACGTATCCGTGAAGCTGGCACAATCCGAGCTCAATACGAAAGCGCTGGCTTAATTCCCTGACCTGGTTCAGGCTAAAGTCATGCTGATCAAAGAGACTCTTCCGATCGCGACGATTCGAGTGCCGGTCAAACGGGTGAAGACGCTGGAGGAAGCCAGAGTGATGGCTCTCGCGGAAGATATGCTTGAAAATGGTCAGCTTACCCCGATCAGAGTGCGCGCCGACGGAGACGGATATGTCCTCATCGAGGGATTGCATCGACTGGAGGCTATGAAAGCCCTGGGGGAACAAACGATCGAGGGCTACAAGGTGAATGCGCGACTACATTAGCCGATTGGGTTTGATCGCGTGCGCTCCCGATTGTTGAGACAGATGCGCTTGGCGTTCGCGCCGTCCGTGTGGCGGATTTCTGCATGAAAGCACTGACATATGAGCGATACGGTGGGCCCGAGGTTGTTCGTGTGGAGGACGTCGACGCACCGTCGCCCAGAGACGGTGAAATCCTGATCCGCGTTCATGCGAGTGCCGTGAATACGGCCGATTGGCGCATTCGCGCGGCAGCGTTCCCCGGCATTCTGGCTATTCCCGGACGCTTGATGTTCGGGATATTCAGTCCGCGCAACCCGCGGCTTGGCAGCGAGTTTGCGGGAGTGGTAGAGCGCGTCGGACCATCCGCAAGGCGCTTCAAGCCGGGAGTTCGCGTATTTGGAATGGCGACGTCTGGCGGCGCCACCGCAGAACTCTTCGCGGTTCCCGAAACCGGTGCAATCGCTGAAATGCCCGCATCTCTAACCTTCGAAGAGGCTGCTGCGGTGCCGTTCGGTGCGCTCTGCGCTCTTGTCTTTCTTTCCGACTACGCAGGCCTGAAGCCGGGTCAAAAGGTGCTCATCGCAGGGGCGTCGGGTGGTGTTGGGACGTATGCGGTTCAGATCGCCAAGGCTCTCGGTGCGCATGTCACGGGGGTTGCGGGCCCGGAGTCCCAGGACTTCGTCGCAAGCCTGGGAGCAGATGTGACGATTGACTACCGCAAGACCGATCTCACGGCCCTAGAAGGGGATTTTGACGTCGTCATCGATACGTACGGGATGATTTCTCCCAGGCTTTCCCGCAACCTCTTGGTCGAGGGCGGCCTGTTTCTCCCGCTGAATTTCGGGTTGAGAGAGATCGGAGCAATTTTCCTGAACAGCTTCCGCACCAGAAAGATACGACTGGCTGTCAATGAAGATCGAATGGATGACATGCTGCGCATTGCGGACCTGATCGAGGCCGGCAAGCTCCGACCTGTGATCGACAGCGTTTATCCCCTGGCAGAAGCCGCGCGTGCGCACAGGCAAGTCGAGGCACGCCACAAGCGAGGTGCCGTCGTTCTTAGGATTGAAGGCGCGTCAGAATAGGGCTTAACACGGTCATCTTGGTCTTTCTATCAGGTGACGGGTCCCGCCCACTAACCAGTCATTCGAGGCAGTCGAGCCGCGGTTTCGATCGCGAACGGCTGCTCCTGCAGTTAGCAGACATTCCCCAGATCGGGCCCCGATGTCCGAGATGCGGACTTTCCTGACCTTGGGCTGGAAGTCCGCTACAAATGCTTCTGGCCCCTAGCCGCCTTTGGGCACCCGACCTGGATGCTGCAGTCGCAGCCCGCCTACCAGACATTCGCTGCGCCAGCGGAAGTGCGCAAGCACATGTAGGTCATGCAACCTGCCTTCGTCTCATCGAGGAGATAAGTGCTCTCCCTCAGATGCCTGGGCGTAGGGCTGCGGTGCTCAAGAATGGGCGCGAGGGGAGGAAGGACCCCTGACACGAGCACGAAAACGCACGTTCTTATCGTCTTCGTCCCGCAAGACGGCAAAGCTGGTCGATTGTCTGGATTTGACGTCGCTGTTGAAAGAGCTTGCCAAGCAGCCGGAAAAACTGACGAATATACCAGAGATGCGCTGTGCTGCTTCAAGCGCAGCCATCGACGGACCCACGCAAGTGGCCCGAAAGAAAGGGAGGAAATCATGATGAACCTGAAATTCGCATTCGCAGGATCGCTGGTTGCGTTTTCTGGCTGGGTAACGACCGCTCAGGCTGACAAGCTGACGCTTTATTGCAGCCCGGACCCCGAATGGTGCGAGCTTGTCGTACAGACATTCGAGGCCGAGACCGGGATCGATGTTGACATGACGCGGAAGTCATCCGGAGAGACGTTCGCACAGATCAAGGCGGAATCTTCCAATCCGAAGGGCGACGTTTGGTTCGGTGGCACTGGGGACCCGCACTTGCAGGCGGCAGCCGAGGGACTGACCGAGCCCTATGAGTCGCCGATGCGCGACCAGCTTCATCCTTGGGCCATCAGTCAGGCGGAAAGCGCGGACAACAAGACCATCGGCATCTATTCGGGCGCCCTTGGCTATGGCTACAACACTGAATTGCTGGCCGCCAACGGGCTTCCGGAGCCATCCTGCTGGAAGGACCTTTTGAAGCCCGAGTACAAGGGCCACATCCAGATGGCGAACCCGAATTCGTCGGGCACGGCCTACACCACTCTGGCCACGATCGTGCAGCTCTTCGGGGAGGAAGAGGGCTTTGAATTCATGAAAGGCCTTCACGCCAACATCAACCAGTACACTAAGTCGGGCTCTGCCCCGATCAAGGCGGCGGCACGCGGCGAAACCACCATCGGCATCGTTTTCATGCACGACGCCGTGGCACAGGCTGTTTCTGGCTTCCCGGTGAAGGTTGTCGCCCCGTGCGAGGGCACCGGATACGAGATCGGCTCGATGTCGATTATCGCGGGAGCGCGCAACATGGACGAGGCCAAGAAGTTCTATGACTGGGCGCTGACCGCCGAAGCACAAGCGCTGGCGCTCCAGGCAAGCTCGTACCAGGTACCGTCCAACGTAGGTGCGCCAACGTCCGACAAGTCGCCTGATTTGTCGTCGATCAAGCTGATCGACTACGATTTCGTCAAGTACGGCTCGAGCGACGAACGCAAGCGTTTGCTGCAGAAGTGGGACGAAGAAGTCTCGACCCTGCCGCAGTAACCATTGCGTTCCGTCTCGACAGAAGACAAGAACCACCCGGCGCTGATCTTCTGGATTGCCGCCGGGTGGTTCGCCTTTGTGGTTCTCCCCTGGTACGGGATCGAGGACTTTTGGACGTTCGAGTGGCTGGTCGATGGGTATCCATTTGACGAAGACTATGCACCCGCAGCCTTTCTGCTCTTTCAGGGTGAAAAACTCTGGTTGGCCCCGCTCGTCCTGCCGCTGCTGATCGCTCTGGCGGCCATCGGCCGCAAGAAAAGTGAACCGGCATACGCCCGTTCGCTAATCCTTGCCGGCGCGTTCGGGTTCGGGTGGCTGATCGCCCAAGGCTTCGGAATCGGTATACGCGGCTTCAACTTCGCTTGGCTGAACGCTCTTTTCGGCGAGTTGGGCGACCGCCAGTACGGGATGGGCTACGGCGCGCTGCTCGTCGCTTCGGCCTTCCTGTTCCTGTTCACACAAGGCATTGCGGCACGGGGCGTCATCAATGGCGACGTCTTTGTGGTCAGCGCCATCGGCGGCGTGATCACAATCGTCACCGCCTTCGTGTTCTTCCCGATTGCCAAGATGCTGTTCGCGGCTTTCATCACCGAGGATGGGGCCTATTCGCTTTACGTCTTCGCCGCCAAGTTCTTCGACGACCGTCTCTGGGGACTGGGTTGTTTCGCGGGCGCACGATGTGGCGTGGCATGGAATTCTCTGTTTCTTGCCATCGTGGTGGGCGCCATCACTACTGCACTCGGGCTTGCTTTCGCACTCGTCGTCACGCGATCGGGTTTCCGCTACAAGCGTTTTTTGCGTGCCCTGACCGTTCTGCCGATCATCACCCCACCCTTCGTGATCGGTCTTGCTCTCATCCTCCTGTTCGGACTGTCGGGCTCGGTCACCGTCTTTTTCGCCGACCTTTTCGGTGTCCAGCCCACCCGTTGGCTCTACGGGTTGCCGGGCCTGGTCATCGCGCAGACGCTGGCTTTCACGCCTATCGCCTTCCTGGTGCTGATTGGCGTGGTCGAAGGCGTCTCACCCTCAATGGAGGAGGCAGCACAGACGCTCCGCGCAAGCCGCTGGCAGGTCTTCCGCACGGTGTCACTGCCGCTGATGCGACCCGGGCTGGCAAATGCCTTCCTGCTGGGTTTCATCGAAAGCATGGCCGATTTCGGCAATCCCCTTGTGCTGGGCGGAAACTTCGACGTGCTCTCGACCGAGATCTTCTTCGCCATCGTCGGAGCACAATATGATCAGGGGCGCGCGGCGGTGCTGGCCATGGTGCTGCTCTTCTTCACCCTTTCGGCCTTTTATGCACAACGCGCTTGGCTGGGAAGAAAGAGCTACACGACGGTCACAGGCAAAGGAGATGCGGGCGTGCATCCGCTGATGCCGTCGGGCTTGGCAATCCCTGTCTTCGCCGTTGCGCTGACCTGGGGCGTCTTCACGCTGATCGTCTATGCAATGATCATTTACGGCAGCTTCGTACAGCTCTGGGGCGTCGACAACACTCTCACCGTGAAGCACTACGTCGATGCCTTCGCGATCCGCACGACCGAGCATGGCATACAATGGGCAGGCGTTGCATGGGACAGCTTCTGGGCCACCATCAAAATCGCGACCATCGCTGCGCCCCTGACGGCCATCGTGGGTCTGGTGACGGCGTACCTCCTGACACGTCAATCTTTCGCCGGGAAGGACGCGTTCGAGTTCGGTACCATGCTGTCCTTCGCCATTCCGGGAACCGTAATCGGGGTCAGCTACATACTAGCCTTCAATGTCCCGCCGATCGAGATCACCGGCACCGGCATCATCCTGGTTGTCAGCTTCATCTTCCGCAACATGCCGGTGGGGGTACGGGCCGGGATCGCCAGCATGTCACAGCTTGACAAGTCGCTGGACGAGTCGTCGCTGACGCTTGGTGCGAATAGCTGGCAAACCTTCCGCAGGGTGATCCTGCCACTCCTCCGCCCGGCCATTCTTGCCGCGCTTGTCTATTCCTTCGTCCGAGCAATGACCGCAATCTCGGCGGTGATCTTCCTTGTTTCCGCGCAGTACAACATGGCGACCGCATATATCATCGGCCGTGTCGAAAACAACGAGTACGGCATTGCAGTTGCCTATTCCACGACGCTGATCTTCGTCATGCTCGCGGCTGTCGGGCTCCTGCAGCTTCTCGTCGGCCGGGTGCAGATCGGGCGGCGCACACAACTTGCCTCGGAGAGGATGAAATGACCGAACCGACCATCAGTTCCAAGGCGGCTCCGGTCCGTTTCGAAAACGTCTCCAAGGTGTTCGGCAGGGACGTGATCGCGGTCGACAGCATCGACCTGCATGTCGATGCGGGTAAGCTCGTCACGCTCCTGGGACCCTCTGGCTGCGGCAAGACAACGACATTGCGGATGATCGCGGGGCTCGAGATGGCCAGTTCCGGCCGCATCCTGATCGGTGACCGGGATGTCACGAAACTGCCCGCAACGGACCGCGACGTGTCGATGGTGTTCCAGTCCTACGCGCTGTTCCCGCACATGAGCGTATTGGAGAACGTCATGTACGGCCTCACCTTCTCGGGCTTCAACAAGGAAGAGGCACGGGCACGCGCATTGAAGGGCCTCGATCTGGTTGGTCTGAAGGGGTTTGACAGCCGCCTCCCGTCGGAACTGTCCGGCGGCCAGCAGCAGCGTGTCGCCGTCGCCCGCGCGCTGGTCCTCGAACCTCAGGTGCTGCTCTTCGACGAACCGCTTTCGAACCTCGACGCCAAACTGCGCCGCCAGGTGCGCGAAGATATTCGGGCGATCCAGCAGGATCTCGGTCTGACCGTGGTCTACGTCACCCATGATCAGGAAGAAGCTCTGGCCGTGTCGGATGAGATCGTCGTGATGCGCAACGCCGCCATCGCCCAAAAGGGTACCCCGCGCCAGCTCTTTGACGCCCCGAACGACCGCTTCGTTGCCGACTTCATCGGCGAGGCCAACCTGCTTTCCTGTACGATTGTCTCGGTAGATGCTGACCGGGCGACCATCGAAATCGACGGCCACCGCCATGTGCTGCCAGCACGCGGCCTTGCCCCCGGCCCCGCAACGCTAGCGGTCAGGCCGTCCCGGATCATAGTTGGAGGCGATACCGGTATCCCGGCGACCGTGGCGAAGTCCACCTATGTAGGCGTGCGCATGGAATACACGCTCACCGGCGGTTTCGGACAGGTGTTTGCGGTACATGAAGATGTCGATGACCCGATAGAACCCGGAACGAATGTGAAGATGTCCTTTGCGGCAAAGGGGCCAGTTCTGCTTCCGGAGTGAACCGTTGCCTCGGCTGATCTTCATCACCCATCCGGAAGTCGAGGTCGACCCAAACAGGGAAATTTCCGATTGGGGCCTCTCGGAAGAGGGCCGCCGCCGGGCCACTATTTTTGCTCGTTCAGACGTGTTCGCTTCGGCAACGCATGTCTGGAGCAGCCCCGAAATGAAAGCGCATCAGACTGCGGCCATTCTCTCAGCACCGAAGAGGCTGCCGATTTCCGTCAACTCCTGTCTGCGCGAGAATGACCGAAGCGCGACGGGTTTCCTGCCGCCTTTGGAATTCGAAGCCGCCGCTAATGCCTTTTTCTCCGAACCGGAGACCAGCTTTCGAGGCTGGGAAACCGCAGTTGATGCCCAAGCGAGAGTAGAAGGCGCGGTTCGCCAAATCGTGGCAACTCACTCGGGAGAAGATCTGGCAATAGTCGCACACGGCGCTGTGGGAACACTTCTATGGTGCAGCCTGAGGGGCGTTCCGATCGACGGAAAGTATGACCAGCCTTCTCAGGGCCACTACTGGGCTGCCGACATTACGGCTTTGCGGCCTGACACTCGTTGGCTCCCTATCGCCTGAAGGGGTCAACCGCTCCAGGCGTCATTGGCGATGGAAAGCAGCGCGTCGAACACGTCCGGCGTTCCGACGATGACCCGTCCCCCAACCCGGATCATCTCATTCGCGTCCTGTGGCTCGACTCGGCCGCCCGCCTCTTCGACCAGAAGCTGCCCCGCGAGACAATCCCAGGCATTCATGTGCTCTTCCATGTAACCGAGCAAACGTCCTGCCGCGACATAGGCAATCGACAGAGCCCCGCTGGCATTCCGGTGATACATGGCCCCCTTGTCGATCAGGGAGGCAATGACCGGCAATACATTTGCCGCCTCGACGCGGTTCGAGTAGCCGACGGAGACCGTGCCGTTCTCGAGCGGCACACCGCTTGCCACATGCATCGGGGTCCCGTTCAACCTCGCTCCGGCCCCTCGCAGCGCCTCATAGGTCTCGCCCACGATCGGATCGCACATGACGCCGATCTGCGTCGCTCCCTCGCTGACCCCGGCGAGAACGACGGTCCAGGCCGGAATGCCGTTCACGAAATTGGTCGTCCCATCGATGGGATCAATGACCCAGTCGAAGCCGCTTTTGCCCGGCGTCGCGCCGTGTTCTTCGCCGAAGATTCCGTCGTCAGGCAACGCTTCGGCAAGTTTCTGACGAATAAACACTTCAACGTTCCGGTCTGCTTCGCTGACCCAGTCCTGAGCACCTTTGCGATCGACAACAAGGTTGCCATGATCGCAGAAGTACTCCATCGCCTTCTCACCGGCCTCCCGGCATACTTCAATGGCGAAATCCCGGCGTTCGGAAAACTGTTGGTCGCTCATCTCAGGCTCCTGATCTCGTTTCAATACGCCGCGGCTCAGAGAGATTGGCAACCCCGGTCAACGGCTTTCGCTGCTGCATCCGAAACTCGGCTCAAGATCTCTACGGAATAACCAAGAAGCCTTTTTCGGCATCATTTGAATGTCAACTGTTCGATCATGTGGTCGAGTATCTGGCAAGTGCGGCGGAGGTCCGCTTCCCGCCCTTCGGGAAAGACGCTGCGCGTTGAACCAATGTCGTGAAAGGGCTCGACCCGGTCATCTGAGTAAATCTGTCAGGTGACCGCTAACCCACCCTTACCGGTCGTCCACGTCGATCGATGCGTGCTCTCGGGTGGGAACGACCGCTTCTACCGACAGCGGACCTTCTCCAGATCACGCTCGATGTCCGAGAAGCGGACGAAGCTGCCGCTCAGAATGAGCTGAACTCATGCCCTAGATAGCAGCAATACCACCCCTCAATTTATCCATTTGGCTTGCTCACTTGGTTGCGCCGTAAGAGCCAAGGTAGTCCCAGTCAGCCGTGCTGGAGGTGAAGGTTCCGCCAACCTCTGTCGCGGTAGGGCCGTAGAACGTGCCATCGGTCGCCCCTGATACGTGTGCCCCCGAGATGGGCGCTACGAATGCGTTGTTGGCGATGTCGCCCGAAGCTGTGCTCGCGAAATCGAGGTTCCCAAGAGGTGCGACACCGGCAGCACCGTTAAGCCGCTCACCCGAGGTCGCGCTGCTCTGGATGTCAGACTTGGTGAAATTCTGCGATGTGGTCACCTGAACAGTCGACTGTGTCTCCCAAAGCTCGCCGGTGTTCTTGTCCACCGCGAGTCCGAGAGAACTGCCATTATACGTCCCGTCGACGGTCTGAGTTCCGGTTGTCTTTACACCTGTCGTGCCCGCTCCCAAGCTGCCCGTAGGATTGTTCAACCCTGTCACCCATGTGCCGTAATTCTGATATTCGAAACCATTAGCATTCGGGTCTGCCGTCCGAATGCGCGTGCGGTTTGCCGTCAATGTAGACTGCGCGACAATCGGATCCGTTGCAGAGATGGTCCCGTCTGCATCGGAAACGGCAGCGGTCGTCCCGCCGCTAGACAACTCGATGCGCGTAGGTACCCCACCCTCTATGCGCAGCCGGGCAGTCGCGGCTTGTGGGCCGCTCGCGGCAGCGACTGTGATTGCACCGTCGTCATTGCCGTCATTCGCGTTCATATTGCCGTTCAGCGCTTGCGTCGTTTCGGCGACGACGCCGGAACCCTGAAGTTCGATCGTTGCATTTGCCGGTGTCGCCGACCAGCTAACGAAGTCGGCATACCCGCCTCGAAAGACTACTGAATTGCTGCCACCGCCGCAGCCAGACAAGGCAACAGCAACAAGTATAGAAGCGCTTTTGACATTGAGCATCGGTCCCTCCCCCCAAACTGGAAGCCTCCGGATGCCCGGAGGTGCAGTTCTTTTCATTATGCAGTTTTTCTACGACAGCACGCATAGGGAAATTAGTCAAATCATACACTTCGGCGAGGAATCTTAAGCATCGGATCAATCTATTGGCCGTATTGGCTCGACCCGGTCATCTGACCGTTTGACTCAGATGACCGCTGTGCTGCGCTAACCGGTCACTCACGGCCCTCGAAGCGGGTTGGGCGGGAACGACCGCTTCTGCCGACATCAGACCTTCTCCAGATCACGTTCGATGTCCGAGAAGCGGTACGAACCCGCCGTTCCGTCCGTCTACCTCCGGGCGCTGTTTGCTCCCCGTCGAGGGAAAACGGCGGCTTCATCATCAATCATGTTTCGACACTCGCCCGATGTTTCGGTAGCGCGGCGCGGAGCAGCATTGCGAAAGCCAGGAAGGTGAACGCCCAACTCACCCAAACAAAAGCAGTCGGCCAGGGATCAAAACGAACTGTGTAGAATGTCGGGGGATAGCCCAGAAGCCCGAGGGGAATGTCGGTGTACCAGAAGCCCCTATCCCGTAGACGCTCTAGGCCCGTTGGCAGACGCGGTGAGGGCCGTGCATGACCTTGCGCAGGCGCCACTCGCCATCGCAGGCCAGAGCGCCCTCAGCGCGGCCTCACTCGCCACACAGGCCTTTGCCAATGTCGAGACGCTGGGCGGCTTTGCCCCCCTGTCGCTTTACTGCCTGACCATCGCCCGAAGCGGTGAGCGCAAGACATATTGCGATAAGCTGCTGCTGAGCGGCCTGCGGGAGCACGAACGCGAACGCGCGGCGGAATATAAGACCGAAGTAGCAGAGTCGCAGATGTCGCAGCGTCTCTGGGTGGCGAAACGCGATAAGCTGGTGAAGGAAGCCACCGCTGGCAAGAAGGGCGCCCTCGAGGCCCAGGCGGACCTGCGCGCTCTCGGACCGGAACCAGAGCCGCCGTTAAGCCCCAACCTGACGGCATCCGAGCCGACGCTGGAAGGGCTCCACAAGCTTTACGTCACCGGTGAGCCGTCTCTCGGCATCTTCAGCGACGAGGGCGGGCAATTCCTTGGCGGCCATGCCATGAACCAGGATAACCGTCTGAAGACCATTGCCGGGTTGTCTGCACTCTGGGACGGGGCGGCTATCAACCGTACCCGCGCAGGCGATGGGGCCGCAACTCTTCTCGGGCGGCGGCTGGCCGCGCATATCATGGTGCAGCCAGTGGCCGCGCAGCCGTTGCTGTCGGACGCGCTGGCGACCGAGCAGGGCTTCTTGGCCCGCTTCCTTATCACGGAACCACCAAGCGCCATCGGCACCCGCACACGTCGTGACACAAACGCGGGCAGTAGGGCGTCGCTGGACAGGTTTGAGGGGAGGTTACGGCACGTGTTGCGCGCACCCAAACCCATCCGCGACGGCAGCCGCCAGGAACTCGACCCGCGCTTGTTGCGCCTGTCACCCGACGCCCGAACGCTGCTGTGGGGCTATTACGATGCCATAGAGCGTCAGCAAGCCCCTGGCGGAGACCTGACCGAGATCACGGGTTTTGCGTCAAAGTCGGCCGAGCAGGCGGCACGCATTTCGGGTGTCCTGACGGTTTGGACCGACATCGAAGCCTCGCAAGTCGGCGTCGAGGCAATGCAGTACGGCATTGCGCTCGCGCAGTACCATCTCGCTGAAGCAAAGCGGCTGACAGAAGCTGCCGCCGTCTCCGACCGCATCAAGAAGGCCGAGACGTTGCGGAAATGGCTTTTGGAAAAGTGGCCGAAACGCGCGGCAGCCGAGGGCAGGACACCTGACTTCATTATCCCGCGCGACGTGGCCCAATACGGCCCCTACGCCCTACGGGAGACCGACAAGGCTAAGGCGGCCCTCAAGATGCTGGCCGACCACCAGTGGCTTTACCCGCTTGAGCAAGGCACCGAGATAGACGGCAAGCCCCGCCAGGTCGCCTATCGCATTAACGGAGGCAGCCATGCGGTTTGACCCGAAGCGCGGTGTGGCAATTTCGGAATCTGAGCGGTTGCTACCTGCTACACCCGCTACACCCGCTACACAGAGGCCAGAAACCTCGCCTCACGTAGCAGAAGTAGCAGAAGTAGCACGTGGCAGAGTGCCGGACCCGAAAAACGTGTCGGGCGGCGTCGCCCGCTCGCCCGAGGCTATTGAGGCCGTTTGGGCCGAGGCAAAGCGCAGGGCGGAGGCCTTCCGCCGCGACAACACCCCGCCGACATGCGCCCGGTGTGGCTTCTCAGACTGGCACGTCTAGGTTACGGAACCGGACGGTCGGAAACTTCACGTACTTTGTTGGAAAGCCCAAGAAAGGAAAGAGCATCAATGACCGCATTGGGCTGATTGTGTTGAAGACGTCGGCAGGAGCAGCGCGATTTCAGATGGATTGTCCGCTTTTTCCGTGAGCCGCCCCTCGCAAAAATAGGCTCGACGTCCCAGAAGCGGACAAAACCGACATTTGAAACGACGCGATTTGCGTTGAGAACTTTACGATGTTGAGAGCAAAGTTGAGTGCAGCACCGCCGGAACTCAAAGGACACTCTAGAGCCCTTAGCATGCTTCAAATCGGGGACAGTGATCATGCGGTTCGGCAGGCGATATATCCGAGAAGCGGGACGAAGCTTTCGATTAAGTGATCCCGTCGTGTCATCTCCATCCGTACACGGCTTTCTCTTTCTAAATATGGCTTTCTCTTTCTAAATGATGCGCGCGTTCTTATGTTTTTTCGTACCGACGGCAGGCACTTTCGCCAGCCTAGGTCGATCAACGGGGGTGGTGCCATGAGAACTATTACACTGATACTG
Organism: Ovoidimarina sediminis; assembly: GCF_032586175.1. Taxonomy (NCBI): domain Bacteria; kingdom Pseudomonadati; phylum Pseudomonadota; class Alphaproteobacteria; order Rhodobacterales; family Roseobacteraceae; genus Ovoidimarina; species Ovoidimarina sediminis. The sequence goes on along the minus strand of NZ_JAWHTE010000038.1, from coordinate 7,006 downwards.
GTTTTAGCACTAAGCGTAGCGAAGCCCGTCTTTTCTGATCCAGCAACGGAGTGCGGTGGGAACAGCCAGGTCGAGATCGGTACATGCGTAGCCGAGACACTTCAGCAGGTAGACGCGACGGTCGACATATACCTTGGCTTCGCGATGGGGTCCGCGGAAGAACTGGACACGTTAACGGGCCGCGCCATGGCTGTTCCCGCGCTCGAGGCTGCCCAGTCGACGTGGTCAGCGTATCGGGATGCGCATTGCGACTATGTCGGAGCAACCTTCGGTGGCGGTTCTGGAACCGGCATTGGAATTAACTCTTGCAGGATCGAGCTCGGCCGAGATCGCGCGGAAGACTTGATGCGCTATGTGCGATGAGCCCGGTATTACGAGTCTATGGTCCATTCATCTAAGCTGATGCGAAAGGATCTTGGGCCGCCCGCCTTCGACAGAGGCTCGGAGCCTTCAGTCGGCTTGGCTGCGCAGAGGGCGCTCAAGAGGATTAGGCGTTTAGTACAACAGACTTAACTTTGAGTGATATCATCTTCGTGGGCGATCCAGCGGAGCAGGATCTGATAGCAGACGGCGACAACTACGGGGCCGAGGAACAGGCCCACAATTCCCCAAGTGATCAGCCCACCAACCCCTCCAAGGAAAGCCAGGATTGCGGGAAGTTCCGCGCCGCGGGAGAGAGCCAAGGTCTTCACCAAGTTATCCGACAAACCGACCACGATCAGACACCAGGCAGAAAGTCCGATGGCGAGCCCAATCTGATCGTTGCTCCAAAGCCAGATCGCCAGTGGCAGCCAGATGAGGATTGGTCCGATCTGAATCATCGCCAGCATGAAAGTCAAAAGAGAAAGCACGGGCCAATGAGGTGCCTCGACATACCAGTATGCAAGCGAAGCCAGCGCGGTCTGCACGAACGCCGACCCCAGCAGCCCGAATACTGTGGATCTAATTGTCACCACCGAATGGCGCGCCAATTCGATCGCCAAGGGGCCGGCAACGCGCCCGAGTAGTCCAAAAAACGCCTCGCCCAGCGGAGCGGACCTGTGCAGCAATAAACTGGCAACCAGCACGCCAAGGGCAAACTCGATAACGAAAGTTCCCACCAGACGTGCCTCTCCGATAAGCCAGAAGGCAAACGGTCGTATCTCGTCCTTGAAATGGTCCCGGATGTACGTGATGTCTGACAGAATGGTCGACCAGAGGGATTGCGATCCACCTGGAATAGCAATCCCACCGCCCTCCACCGGAATTATGATTGGTTTGTTCGTATTGCCCCAAGCCAGAAGCTCCGGGATGAAGGCCAGAACGGCTTGCGAAAGGCCGATCATCGGTAGGACCAGCACTAGCGTCATCATCAGCCCGACAACAATCGAAGCAAGTTTGCGTCGGTTGCCAAAGCGCACAACGAGACGGTCGTGTGAAGGCTGAAGCGCCACGGCGAGTATCAAGCCCCAAACGAGTGCCGGCAGGAAAGGCTGCAGCGTATTGAACGCCAGGAAGAAGAGTACGAGGAGTACGATAAGGGGAAAAGCATCCTCGACTAAGAGCCGTGTCTTCGAGGGCTTCATTTGCTAGCCGTATCCCGAGCCTTAAGGATGGCATCAAAAACGAGTGCCAAAATCACGGCGTCCCCGGCGTGACTTGTCTGAGCTCCTTGCGCATCAGCGTTTCGTCCCGGCTCGAGAAGCACGGTCAGGGCGGCCAGTAGCGGATCCTCGCCAGACCGGCGGCGGTGGCGTCTGAGCTTTCGAAGCCCGAGCACCCCAATGCAAAGAAGGAACGAAATTCCCGCCAGCATCAGAGAGCTTTGAACGGCGGTGAAACGTGTTTCCAACTGATAGAAGGTCGCGGCAGACAGCCAGACCAACGCCATCGCAGCAAAAAGCGCAGCGAGCCCGATCAGGAGAAGGCCCTTTAGCCAAGCAATCATAATGCGCTGCTCTGCCTGCCGCAGTGCGGTGAGAAGCTCCACGAACATCTACCGGCGTCCCCTGAACAGAAGGGCGCCGAGGAGAAAGGCAATAGCCGCGGCTCTGATGGGATGCCTTTCGATCAGGTCAAGCAGGGCGCTCGCCGCGCGTCTGATATCAGGATGAGCCGAAAGCGTATGCTCTTCGTCGCTCTTGGCCGATGGGCTCTCCAGGTCTTCTAGCCTCGCGCGCAGCTGGTTGAGTTCCTCGGCAATGCGCGCAACATCGTCCGTACCTTCAACGCGGGGTGTCTTCCCGGCACCATTATCCATGCTCACCTCCCATTTCCGCCATAAGACAGAGGCACGTAACCCAAGTGTCACGCGAAGCCGATGTAGAACACTCCGGACGGTGCCCCAATGCAACCCGAGTTGCACCCTGTTTCGCCGACAGGCAAACATGTGGCGGCCATTTAGTGGCCAAGTTAGCGTCAGCTCTGGGCTCAACGCGGTCATCCGAGCATTTGGGTCAGTTGACCGCTGTGCTGCGCTAACCGGTCACTCACGGCACTCGAAGCGGTGTTTTGGGCGGGCACGTCCGCTTCTACCGAGAGCGGACCTTCCTCAGATTGCGCCCGATGTCCGAGATGCGGACATTGCGGTCATTTAAATAGAGACGATGCCGTTTCGTCATACACTGACCTTGATCAAGGCCGATCAACTAGCGTCTTGGATATCGTTTTGATTGCTTTTGCGCTTGTCTCGGAGAACTTTAATGCGAGCCATCAAACTCAGCTTTCTTTGGCTAGGTCAGTTCGTTGCCATTGCTCTCGCTGCTTTCTTTGCTCTTGGTCCATCCATCGTCGAGCAACAGCAAAATACCTTAACCGAGCACGAACCATACGAGGTGTCCGATGAAGCACAGGCGCTCCATAGTCAGCTTATCATTGCCGATTGGCACGCAGACACGATGCTTTGGAAGCGCGATTTCCTGAAGCGCTCATCCCGCGGGCATGTTGATTTGCCGCGTATGCAAGAGGGCAATCAAGCGATCCAAGTGTTCGCGGCAGTGACAAAGACACCTGCGGGACTGAACTACGAAGAGAACTCAGCAGAAGCATTTGACAACATCACGGCACTTGCGGTCGGGCAGCTCTGGCCCATACGCACCTGGGGCAGTCTACTTGAGCGGGCAATCTATCAAGCCGAAAAGCTCCATCGGTTTGCAATGAAGTCCGATGGGCAATTCCGCGTTATTACAAGCAAGTCTGAACTCGAAGCGGCTTTGGAAGACCGTGCGGGCGGTGCAAATGTCACAATGGGTCTTCTTTCGGTCGAGGGTGCGCACGCACTGGAGGGCGATCTCGCGAATTTCGAACGGATTGATAGCGCTGGATTTCGGATAATCGGCCTTCATCACTTCTTCGACAATGAGCTAGGCAGTTCTCTACACGGTGAGGGCGAAGTCGGATTGACTGACTTTGGGCGTCAGGTGGTTGCTGAGATCGAGCGGCGTGGAATTGTCCTGGATCTCGCGCATTCGAGCCCGCGTGTCGCGAATGACGTGCTCCAAATGACTGACATGCCGGTCGTGGTTAGTCACACGGGCATCTTTAGTCATTGTCAAACGAAGCGGAACTTTCCGGACCAGCTGATGAAAGAGGTTGCCAAGTCGGGCGGCGTTGTGGGCATTGGGTTTTGGGCAAAGGTCACTTGTGACGACAGTCCCGAAGGCATTGCCGGAGCCATTCGCGCAGCCGTCGACTTGCTGGGCGAAGACCATGTCTCACTCGGGTCTGATTGGGACGGTACCGTTCAAGTCGCCATGGACCCATCCGAGTTGTCGGCCTTGACCCAAGCGCTAGTGGAAGCCAGCTTTACTGACGAGCAAATCGGCAAGATCATGGGCGGCAATTTCTTGCGGGTAGTCCGGGAGCGTCTCACCCACTGACACCTCAGCCCGCACTAGGGTCAGGACCCATTGATCAGCTGCTGTGCTTGTGATTCACCGGCGAAAAACGAGCGGTAACATGAGCAATCTCTTCTGGCTGACCGAGGCGCAGGTGGCGCGCCTCGAACCTTACTTCCCGAAATCACACGGCAAGCCACGGGTTGACGACCGGCGTGTGCTCAGCGGGATTATCTTCATCAATCGCAATGGGTTGCAGTGGCGCGATGCGCCTGCGGAATACGGCCCACACAAGACACTCTACAACCGCTGGAAGCGATGGAGCGACAAGGGCATCTTCGCACAGATGATGGCCGGTTTGGCTGCCGAACACGGCGAAGAGAAGACCGTCATGATCGATGCGACCTACCTCAAAGCCCACCGAACAGCGTCCAGCCTGGGCGTGAAAAAGGGGGGCGCGGACGCCTGATTGGCCGGACAAAGGGCGGTATGAACACCAAGCTGCACGCCATCTGCGATAGCCAGGGGCGCCCACTCAATCTGTTCGTGACCGCCGGAGAGGTCAGCGACTACATCGGCGCGCGGGCTCTGCTGGGCAGCCTGCCGAATGTGGAATGGCTCCTCGGCGACCGCGGCTATGATGCCGATTGGTTCCGGGAAGCATTGAAAGACAAAGGGATCCGGGCCTGTATCCCTGGCCGCAAGCAACGCAAGACCGCCGTGCGCTATGACAAGCGTCGATACAAGCGGCGCAACCGGATCGAGATCTGTTCGGCAGGCTCAAGGACTGGCGGCGTGTAGCGACACGCTATGATCGGTGCCCAAAGGTCTTCCTCTCCGCAATCGCCCTCGCAGCAACCGTCATCTATTGGCTATGAGTCCTGACCCTAGCGACTGCTCAGCGGGCAAGGCAGGCACAGCCACCACTTCATTCAAATCCACTCGCGCAAAAAACTGTCCTGAAAAGCTAATCATTCATTTCAATACTTGCGTCGTTAGCCGTCGGCTCCCTGGTTCAGGCTGATGCAAGTCAAAGAAGTCCGTGGCTCCGGCGGATATTCTTTTCTAGGGAATCTGGAGTTAGACAACCAAATTGTTCGCGATACGAAGACGTAAGCCTTTTGTGGGGAGGCTACTAACGATAGCTCCGTTGGCAGTGGTTCTTGCCCTATTCCCGGTTGCGGCGCACGCCAACGTCATCTTCCCGGCAGTTGCGCTCACGCCCGCTTTGCTCATTTTGTTGCTTATTCCTGCAATCATTATCGAAGCGATCATCCTATGGTTCGGCCTCAATATCTCGGTGCTAAAAGCTCTTGGGACTTCGTTGGCCTCGAATGTCGTTTCGACCTTGCCTGGGATACCCATCGCGTTGCTGGCCTCCGCCATGTCCGCAAAGTTCGTGGAGGCAATCGTGGAGCGCCTTCGCATAGGTAAAGTGTCCTCAATCCAATCGCTTGAGGATCGACCGTCTTTTTGGTTTGACGTGTCTGACAGTTCTTCTACGCCTGTTCGAGAGCCTTGGATCGGTTGGGCGGGAGAGGCCGCAGTTTGCCTAACTCTAGTTTTTACTTTTCTCGCGTCCTGGTTTGTTGAGCGCTACATCAGTACACGGATACTATCGGAGTTTGAGCCAGATCGAGTTTCCGCTGTAGTGTTCTATGCCAATTCTGCGACCTATCTAATCCTGGTGTATTTCCTCGTCGAAACCGGAGTTTCAGAGTATCGCGCCTACCGAAAGGCAGTAGCAAAGCGCGAGCTGGCAAAAGAGGAAAGGGCACGATTTGTTGAGGCTTCGAAGCGAGAATGCCGAGGCAACCCACCCGGGTTCTCAGACAAAAAAGAACTCAATACGTCGGGAAAGCCAGGCCGCCGAAAGTAGTGGCCGCTCTGGGCTCTTCTGGGACATCTGACGCCTTTGGTCAGATGACGGTTCTCGCCCGCTGACCGGTCATTGACGGTCGTAGCGGCGCGGTTTTCGGTGGGAACGACCGCTTGCATTGAGAGCTACCCTTCGCCCGATCGGGCTTGATTACCGAGAAGCGGACGAAACTGCCGTTAGCCGCAGCGCAGCGCCGAGAAACCAATACGATTGTCTGCTGTGCGTACAATCCGCGTGTTTCTAGATCGGTATCGTCAAGACATGCACTCGATCTTGGGCGGACCTAAGACCGCTGAGACGTTACTGGCGACTATGCCCTTGTCGCAAATCCAGATCTTTAGATTTGGGTGCTAGCTTCGCCGGCGGTATAGAGCGAGAATTCCGAACGCTCCAAGCAACAAAGGAAACGAGGCAGGTAGAGGCACCGGAGGGACTGAATCTCCAAGCACATAGTTTACAGCTCCGATAGCGTCTAAATCAAAACCAACTTGGAAGCCTGAACCGCCTGTCCCGCTACCATCAATCCTTATGTATCGCGCTGCTTCAAGGACCCCGTCCAAATCATAGGACCGAGCAAAGGAAGAGTTGCTGTGGATTTCATCCCCGTCCACGTCCACAACAGTTCCTACACTAGTCGTGATGTCGAAGTAGCTTATGCCATCCAGACTCGCGAAAACTGATATTGAGCCAAACTCAGGGCTGCCGAAGTCAACTTCGTAAACGTTGAGATCCGAACCGGAACCGTTGACGATTCTATCGTCGCCGAAGTCAAACGTTACGATTTGGCCACCGATGCCGCCATAATAATCATCGGGCGCGCCGATGTAAGTGGCGTCTGAGTAGATGGTCGTATTCTCGACAATCGTATCTGTGGTTAGCAAAGTTGCCGCTGCAGCATCGGTTGCCGCTACCGCAATCGCTCCAACCAACGCAGTTTTCCAGAAATTTTTCATCATTTGAGTAGCGCCCCCCAGCACCGTAACGCAACTATATAACCACGATTCGAAAAATTTTCCAAACTTTTCAGTTGACTGGCAGCAAGCGCTCATTCGACTTGCAGTCTGAAGAAGCCCGATGAGAGTCTTTCCTGAGTGATTTAGCTCTCGCACTTAGTAGGCAATCGATCTCACTTCGCCAAGAGCAAGTAACCAAAAACTAAGGGATGTCGCCCAAGAGCTACTTTCAAGTGTCCGTTTGGGGCTGATTGTGTTGAAGAAGTCGGCTTGAAGAGCGCTAGCGGATTGCGGTCGCGTGTGCTTTTACCTGGCGCTCAGGCCGGGGCGGGCGCTCCCGGGATCAGTTTCGCGAGTTT
>NZ_JAWHTE010000037.1:0-27244 GCF_032586175.1 Ovoidimarina sediminis | reverse complement strand
GCGCCAGGCAAAAGCACACGCGACCGAAATCCGCTCGCGCTCTTCAAGCCGACTTCTTCAACACAATCAGCCCAAAGAGGCCTAGTTGTTAAGGCGATGCTTTCAATGCGCGGTGACCATGAGTGGACGGGTTAAGTCCAGAGCCGAGGAAGTGGCGCACCTCCATAGAGAAGGTGATCCAGGCCCGTTCGTTCTCCAGCGGTATGTGGTTGTCGCTGTCGAGCGGAACCAGGCGGGCGTTCGGGATTTCTCGCGCTAGCCTCTCACCTTCGGCAAACGGTGAGACGCGATCTCCAATCGCGTGACAGACGAGGGTGGGGACTCGAACCTGGGTCAGCAAATCACCGATATCGATGAGGGACAGCGCGCGGCGAATTCGGACAGCGTTCTCAGGCGGCGTGCCGATGCGCATCATTTCGTTGTACCAATCCATCTGCCGCTTCGAGCCGCCGGGTATCAGGTTGGACGTGTAGAGTGTGCGCAGGGAAGGGTCGTCGCGGCCCCAACCGAAGCGGATAAGGCGGTCCACGGCTTCTGAGGCTTCGCGCGCATCGTCGCCCCTGTTCGCCATGCCGGTAACAAAGCCGCCCAGCAGAATGAGACCCCGCACCCGCTCAGGCCTGCGGACGGCGAGGTCGATGGCGATCGGAGCGCCCTGTGAAATCCCAAGAACCACGGCCGGTTCGTCGACCAAAGCATCCACTACCGCGTCGAGATCGCTTCGAAACGAGTCGAAGGAGATGTCCGGGCAATCCCAATCCGAGAGCCCGTTGCCCCTCTGATCATAGCGCACGAACCGGTGGGCTTCGGAGAAAAACTCGAGAAAGTGGCGCCAGACCGGGCTGTGTTCTTCGAAGGCGAGGTGGGTCATCCAGTTGGGCGTCTTGAGCAGGGTCGGACCGTCGCCAATGATGCCGCACGCGATAGAGGTGCCGTCACCGGCAGTGACGTGGCGGATGGTTTGGTGAATGCCGCGTGCCTTTGGTGGAGCCGACTGGTGTGCCAGCGATCCGTCGTCCAACGCCTGAAAGGTATCGGGTTCGGGGTCCACGCCAAGCTCGCCGCGGATGAGATCGCGGCAGTGCTCCGCATGTTTGCGTGCCTCACCGAGGGCGCCGGACGCGACGTGGAGCTCGATGATCTGTCGGTGGATGTCTTCCTGCAGGGGGTCGATGCGAAGCGCGAGGTCGGCGCTGTTCAGGGCCTCCTCGATGCGAGACGTCCGGCGGTAGTGGTCGGTCAGTCGGCCGAGGACCGAAAGCGCCAGTGCTTCGAGATGGCGCCGTTCGGTAACAAGCCAGGTGTCAAAGGCATCTTCGTTCAGGTCGATGCCGTCGAGAAATGGGCCCCGGTAGAGCGCGGCTGCGGTCTCAAGATCGGAGATGCTGGGGCTTGCCGCCTTCTCGGTAAACGCGGAGACGTCGGCGCGAAGCACGTCGGGATCGATTGCGAGGGCATTCTCGTCCACTGACACGAGCGCCTCCGGTCCGAGCTCGGCCCGGATCGCGTGGACGACCTGACGAAGGCTGGTCCGCGCCGCAGCTTTCGGGGACTCGCTCCAAAGAAACGCAGCGATTTCCCCTCTCGCGATCGGGCGTTTCGGTCGGGTGGCCAGCAGGGCGAGCAGTCCAATCGCCTTGTTCCGTCGAAACCGGACTGTCTGGCCCGTGTCTGAGGCGCGGACAACGGGCTGACCAAGCAGACAGAGATCGTGGCTCCGATCACACATATTGGACGGCATCTTTCTTCAGCTCGTTTCAGCGTAACAAATGTGGGGACGGTTGTACCCGTCCGCCGTAACGGCGCCGTTACGGGCAGGGATTTGGATCCTCACGAACGCGAATATTGGAGGATCGATATGCGACTTTCTCTCTTCTCTGCCTTGCTGACGCTGGCCCTCGCGGCGGAGCCTGCGATTTCGGACAACACGGATCACGGTCGTTTGGGATGTCCCGAAGACGGATCCGCGCTGGAACGGGCGGTAGCCTTTCTCGAAGATGTGAACATGGCGCCGTCCGTCATTCGCTGTCCAAAGCGCACGACGGATCTGCACCTTGCCCGTCTCTATTTTGGGGGCGACGGCGGCGACCCCGGCAACGAAACAGTGGCCGCGCTTTATGTCCGGGCGACCGGCGAGATACTCATTGACGCCAAGACAGACTTTCGGGACCCGGTGGACCTGAGCTTTTTCGTTCACGAGCTGGTCCACAGCCGACAAATGGAAGCGCCCGAGGCCACGGCATGTGTCGGCGTCCTCGAAGCGGAGGCTTATGCGATACAGGCGGCGTTTCTGCGCAAGCAGGCGCGCCCGCGCGAAGCGCTCCTGTTTGATCTCATGGGCCAGCTGCAGGCCGGCTGCGCCTCACGTTATTAGCTTACATGTAGAAACCGATCAAAATCTGATTGCTTGCAGAGTCTTGCTGGATGAACCCAAAGCGACGTCCGCAATGTCTCGCTACTCGGACATAGCGCATTATCTGATAGAGGTCCGCTGACGGCAGAAGCGGACGTTCCAGCTGAACCCCACCGAGTTGCCAAAGGCTCAAACGACGGCAATCCTCATTCGAAGGCCCTAATAGCAGTACGGGCAGAGAAGAAGCCCTACGATGGCCAGCGGTGCTAGGACTACGACCGCTCCAGTGGCGAGCACTGCTTTACCTGCTGCCTCATTCTTCTGTTTTCGAACTTCTGTCTTACAAGGTTCTGAAGTGACATTTGTCACTAGGACACGATGATCCTGACCTTCGATCTTGATCCTACCATCGATCAGGTAACTGTCGCTATCAGCAAGCCGCTGATATGTGACCTTGGAGCGACGAGCGAGTTGCTCTGCGTAACTCGACGGATCGTCTGCGCAGAACAATGCAACAGGCTCACCAGAGGTTGTCTTCGCGGTCACTTGTGGAGTCTCTTGGGCCGCGGCGCAGGCCGTTAGAAGAAAGCATGCTAGAAAGAGTAACGCTTTGTTCTGCAATTTAGTTTCCCCGGCGAGATGAAGACATTGAGTTTCTCCAGAAAAACTGAACTTGCTGCGACTACAAAGCCCTTTGGCTTTCCATAGTAGGCAGTGTGTCCCAGTCGGCATCCCGGGCGGCGGCGATGCACGTTATCGCAGTACCGGCGCTTTTACTGCATGGATAAGTTAGTCACGCCATGCGACGGCAGGACATTTGAACGGCTTCGGCTGCTTCGTCCACAATGTGGGCAATCAGTCTTACATGAGACCTGCTCAGCTTGACCGACCTGTCGTGCCCCGGTTGATGCATGTCATTCTGCGTTAAAGGCAGTTTCGATAGCTTTCCTTTTGTTGGCGTCCTAAGACAGGAGACTTAAGCGATCGAAATGACCGGATTTCAATGCGCTCTCGCGCTTTTTGTTGTCGCAGTAATCGCGGGGTGCAGCGCCACCAAAGACCGACCGGCTGTTCGACCCGAGCCATTTGATAGCACGCCGCACACAGGTACTGACCGCGTTGCCATCAAGACGGTTTCTCGCCTGAGTGGCCTTCAATTAGAGGTTAGCCCCTTGCCGGACGGCCCCGAGGCTCTTGATGCCTGGTTAGAGGTGATTTCCGGGGCCAAACGGTCGATCAAAATCAAGACCTTTATCTTCAGATCCGACCCGGTTGGGCTCATGGTTCAGGATGCGCTTCTCGCCGCAGGTGATCGGGGTGTCGAGGTGCGTATTCTGCTGGATGATTTCTTTCATCGCTGGGAGAAAGGTGATCTTTCGCGGCTCGCCGCGCACCCGAACGTCACCTTGCGACTCTTCAATCCGCACAGCAAAGCGTTGCCGGCGCCAATGGGATTTCTGGCAGAGTTTCCTCGCGTGAACCGCCGGATGCATGGCAAGATGATGCTGGTCGATGACCGCCTTGCTATTGTCGGGGGCCGCAACATAGCCGACGAGTATTTCCTGAGAGACCCGGAGGCGTATTTCACCGATTTCGACATTCGCGTCGAGGGGGCGGATGTCCGGAAGTTCGACGTGGTCTTCGAAACCTTCTGGGAAGACGAACTCAGCGTGCCCTATGCCGGGTTTCGAAGAAAGGATGAGGTAGGGCGTCTCTGGTTAACCGAGCAGTCTAAACCCTTTGCCGCAGAAACCGTCCGAAACACCGCCAGCCATCGAAATCTGCCCTCCTTTAAGGTCAGAGGTATGCTCCATGCTGACCCACCCGGCAGGATACACAGTGCCCAGAGTGGGAAGGCCGGAGAAGTCGAAGGGGCGTTCCTTTCGGCCTTCTCCGCGGCGCGGTCGGAAGTTCTTGTCGTCACCCCCTATTTCATTCCTGAGGCGCATGGGGCCCGGCTTCTCCAAAGACTTGCGGCTCGTGGCGTCGCAGTCACCATTCTGACGAACTCTCACGCCTCGACCAACCACCCGTCAGTACATGCCGGGTACATGCGTTATCGCCGAGCACTCCTGAAGGCCGGGGTGCGTATCATCGAGTTTCGCGGTGACGCGGTACGCAGATATGAAGAGGGTGATACGATCCACTACCCGGCTGTGGTCATGCACACAAAACTGGCTGTGATCGATCGCAAGGTCTCGCTGATCGGTTCCCCAAACTTCGACCCCAGATCCCTTCAGCAAAACGCGGAACTTCTGATGCACATTGAAAGTCCAGCGTTGGCCGCATGGATTGCCGACCGCTATAGCCGCGTTGCCGAGCGCTACGGCTATGTGCTGAAGATCGACCCGGACGGTACAGAAAAGTGGGATTACCGGGACCGCACAGGTATCAGTCGCCAGAGAAGTGAGCCACTTGGTTCGCTTATGGACAGCGCCGTGACCACTTTCTTTCGGCTCTTCTACTTCGATCAATACTTGTGACTGGTGTGAGCATTCAGCGCATAACCGCGAACCGAACGCCTCCTCAGCAACACTGATCAACGCGATAGTTGATTGATATCTGCCGGATCAATCATGCAGTTCAATAAATGACCGGTTCGTCCGCTACTCGGCCATCCGGCCATTTCCGACGGACGTCCGCTGACGGTAGAAGCGGTCGTTCCCGAGCAAAATCGCGCTCAGACGGCGTCAGATGACCGGTTATCCTGGCAGACCAGTCATCCGACCAAAACCCTAAGATGTCGGCAGAGAGCCCTTTCCGGAAGTGACCCGGCCAAGACCCTCGCACATGCAGCAAGAACGTCGCTGGTCCCGAACGCTGCGGCGCAGAGGGAATAGCAGTCATTCGTGACCGGTGCAGCGAGATCTCAGAGGCCAAGGTCCGGTTTGCGGACGAAGCAGCCCGTTGCAGGTGCAGCATCTGAGTAGATTGACCAAAGCTTGCAAGATGTCTCCTCGTGTCAGAAAGTACCTGTCAACGTATTCAGGGAGAACGCAAACATGGGTTTCGTTGAAGCCACCAAGACGTGCCTCGGGAAATACTTTGTTTTTTCGGGGCGCGCGGTGCGGTCCGAGTACTGGTGGTTTGTGTTGTTCGTGGTTGTCGTGAGCGTTGTCTTGGCAGTTATCGACGCCTCCCTGTTCGGCATGGATCCAGAAACTGGAGAGAGCAGCCAAGTCCTCACCCCGATATTCCAACTTGCCGTTGTCGTACCCATGCTTGCCGCTGGATGGCGTCGACTGCATGACACCGGAAGACCAGGCTGGTACTTGCTTTTGCCTGCAGCACTGAGCATCGCGACCATGTTCATGCTGTTCAGTGGCATCGCGGTATTCTCAGTCCTCGAGCAAGGGGCTGACGACCCTGAAGCGTTGAGAGGCCCAGCGGCTCTACTTGGCGTCACCGGTTTGATGGTTGTGGGAGTTCTCCAACTGATACTCTCTGTGCTGATGATCTGGTGGCTAAGCCGACCGTCACAGGAAGGTACAAATGAATATGGTCCACCCGCAGCTTGAACTTATGACGTGGATCATCAGTGCTTTCGCGGCGGAATGACGACGAAACATGGCTTAGTTGCCTAGGGGGTTACTTATGAAGAGACATCTAGTCGCCGGCACGGTCCTCACAATCATGATGTCATCACCTGCCATGGCTGACTGGAACTTCAGTGGGCCGCCGAACGCCAACGCCTTCATTCAGACGGGCAACATGACTCTGGAGTTGCAGTGCGATCGCGTCCGTTTCGCGCCAGCAGGTTATGAGGACTCGCAAGATATTGTCTCCAAGCAGGGCCTGTCTTTTCGGTTCATGAAGGATGGTTCGACCGAGGTAGGTGCGTTTCAGGCAGGATCAGTGAATGCGGAGATTTCCCTGGTCGACAATTATCCTGTTGAGGTCCGTTTCTTCGATCAGGGCGACTATGATTTCGTTTTGGATCAGATCGCACGGAACGCCGTTCTGAACCTTTCGATGGCTGACCAGGATGTCTCTTATGGCATCTTTACGCTCAAAGGATCGTCTGCAGCGGTCAGATCCCTGCGCGCGTCCTGCGGCGCCAACGCGTCGACATCACAGGGCATGGAGGCGCCAGAAGGCATTGTGTATTGCGGTGGCGGTGCCGTGCAGAGGGTCATCGAATACGCGATCGTGGGTCAATCAGGCGAGCAGTGGGATGCCATTGTGACCGTCAATGGTGAGACGGTTCGGGCGATGACCTCATATAGCTTCTTCGGAAACTCCGAACCACCGACAGGCTTCCAGGTGGCGCTCTTGGGTGAAGATAGATCAGAGTTCCTCGTCTTCAGCGATGGGGGCCGGAACTGGATCGAGTTTGGCGATTACACCTACGATCAGTGCAATTGAGCCGCATGAGAAGGCCGGAAATACAGACATGGCGAGTCGACTAGCTGAAAAGGGGCAACGCACTGGTGCCGGCACAAGTGTGGTTGTTTTGGCTGCGATCTCCGCAGCTTTTAACACTGCTTCGGCTCACGCGCAGGACTTGTCCAGTCTGCCCACACAGTTCTTTGAAAAAGTCGAGGCCGCGCAGCAGGCATGCTCCGATTTCGAGAATGGACAGTTCGCCCTTGAATTAGAGGCCGTTCACCGCGTCGATCTCGATGGAGACATCCAGCGGGACTGGGTTCTGGACGAGGCCGGGTTTGCCTGTTCCACCGCTGTGTCACTCTATTGCGGGACAGGCGGTTGCATGTCTCACTTCCTGATCAAGGATCGTATGTTTTCGCTTCTCAATCAGGGATGGGACATGGCGAACATTGGCCCATTCCGCGTGCTATTGGCGGATGTGCATGGCTCGCAATGTGGTGGGATCAACCCAACGCCCTGCGTTGTGGCCAGTGTTTGGGATTCAGATGAAATGGTCTGGCGCAGCACGGGTGCAGAGTGGGAGTAGAATATATGGAAAGGCGCCTCGAAAAGGTCATGCGTGCCATCTGTGCCTGCGTTTTGGTGCTGGCTGTGACGGGATGCGTCGAAACTGCTCCCGAAATCGCGATCAGCGAACCTGACCCGGAACTGAACTTCGTGCGCGGTTACCGAAACGCTGCAGACGAATGCCAACTTGTCGGCGAAACGGCATTCACTGTAGATTTCCTCGACGATGCGGCCGATCTTGTGGCCTGTCCGACAGGAAGTGCCGCAATGGCAAGCCTAATGGCGGAAACGGGAGCGCCTGTAATCACCCAGACCAACAGCTTCTCGTTCTTCAGCATTCCCTACCGCTGAACCACATGCTTGCACTGGGCAATGAATGGCCCGCGTAGTCGAATAGACTAGGACAACTTCTGAACTAGTCCGCAACATCCATCGAGAAGAAATAGGTCGCGCACATAGTCTGGTCGGCAATGCTCGTGGGCGCCTCTATCCCAGTGAACATTGCGATGCCAAGATAGCTAAAACCGGAGCCTTCCTCGTCCCAGGCTGCCATATAGGTTATTGGCTGGTCGCCACAAAGCGTGTTTCCCTGCCGCAAGGGTCCGGCATCCCCTGATACACGGAATACCTGAGCAACAGGTACATCTCCGGACGCCCCCCAATTGCCAGCAGCCCGAGGTTCATGAACTTCTAGATCAAGAAACCTGCCGGTTTCGAAAACCATTCGTTTGGTGGACAAGAGCACTGGGCCGGTAATTGCCGTCGCCGTCTCGCTATAGGGATTTAAAGCCACGGATTCTTCCAAAAGCGGTCGGGCTGATGCAGGGCCTCCCAGCAATCCCATAGCAACTAGCGGCACAAGTATCGATCGGCACATTTGAGTTCCCATTGTGTGAGGTGGTCCACTTACACTAGAAACATCTTTTTCCAGGCTGTCGAATGCAAAGTGGGTGGTAGGCGGCAGATGTGTACAGGGCACCGGTAGACATCCGCATCTGCCTCGTAGGCGAAGTCAGCGTTCACATACATGTCTTTCTTCCGGTTGCCCGAAGTCTCGGGCCGGGGGAGCGTCGTGGTAATGCCCTCCTCGTGGCAGGCCAGGATCTCGCGGCCACTGAAGTAGCCCTTGTCGGCGACGACACGCATCTCGTCACGACCGAGCGCGGCCTTCGTGCCCTTGGCCATCGGTGACAGTTGCTCGCGGTCGTACCCGTCATTGATCACGTCATGTGTCACGATCAGATGGGTCTCGGTATCCGAATTCATAGTTCCAATGCTTGCAAGAGCCCGGTTACGCCCGTCCTCTTGTCCCTTCGTGGTCCGTGGTCAGTTCTTTGACTGAGAGCATTGTAGGAATGTCCGCCTCCAAACAAACGCGGATAATGGCTTGGCGCAGGGCGTCGTCGGCTTCATCAAGCCCTTGTGCCTGCGCAGGTGAACGGAGTTGATGTAGGGCATCCCGAAGCCACGTTTGTCCTGCTGTCAATTGAGAGCCTCTGGAACCTTTCGAGCATCGTGCCGTGATTTCGCGAAGGATGCGCTGCCAGCATAAAGGACTAAACGAATAGCAAATCCACCTTGAACGCCTCGGGGATGAGGAATGCTGGCAACGCGTAGCAATGCTACTATCCGACAGTCTAGGCCGCAAGTTGAGCGAAGTTGATCACGCTGGCGAAACGCATTGTCTATCCATTGCCTTGAAATTGCCCTTTCACGATTTGAGTCAAACATACTAATGTCGCATTAGCAGTATTAATTTATCTGCGCACGTCACGACTTGTTGTGTGTCCCAAGTAACGAGTTTTGGTGAGTACGAGTGTAGCGAGTTGAGCCCAGTGTGTGTCCTAAGGGTTTGGCTTCTTGAGAATCGGACCTGGTGCTACTTCAGGTTCGGCAAGGGCGCCCAGGTTCAGGTTCTGTCCCGAGCCTGATCCGGGCGCCCTCTCAACTCCAACCACAACACAAAACGAGTTCAGTTATTGGGGCGGACAGAAGATCAAATGCGAATGGTGCTTTCCCATGACTTACCTTGAGATTGCCGCGATAGTCGTTGCTTGCGGTTTGGCCACGTGGCGCTGCACTCGGGCGCGGAACGGAAGAACATTCAGACGCCGAGATTGATACTGCTCGCACATTCGCGGTTTTCGAGAAGGCCGCAGATATCCTCAACTGGACGCGTCGATTACTAGTGTAGCCTTAATCCAACAAATCTCTCATCATCAATGCGGCCCGATAGGCCGAAATGCCCGCGCCAGTTAGCACAAGTATTCAGGCAGTTGGGCTCTGCCCATTCAATGGAACCAGGAACGCCGCGGCGCAAAATTTGAGCAATCGCTCATTTTGTGTTACCTTGGCTAATCGTTCCATACTTGGGGGAGTGTGTAATGAGGTATTCTGTCTTCGTTTTCTTGCTGTTCACGTTCTTCGCCGGAGCTTCCAGCGCTGCGACACTTCAAATCGACGACAACGGAACCGACGGTCAGTGGGATGAGAACAACGCAACTCAAACCGGATCAGTAGGGTCAGTCGATGTGCAGTTGGTAACGACGCAAGTTCCGTGGGAAGAGAACGGCTACACCAACGAGAACTACCCGTACGCCGGAGATCAATTTGGCTCGCTTGCGCAACCTGGCGGCACATCCGGAGACGGGTTTAACCAGCAGATTGGTTCGTCCACTGGTGCTTTTAGTTGGACTCTGACCTTTCTCGACGCCGTGTCCGATGTCGTCATCTATATAAGCGACATCGACAAGACGGGTGCCATCTTGACCGTTGCTTCGGGGTATTCGGATTTCTATTTCAACGCCGATTTCGCCAAATCCGGTGACATGTTCACTGTGATTTCGGGGTCGAATGAAGGGACTCTCGGAGGAAACGTTGCGCTCTTCTACGACATGGACTTCGCAAGTGGTGAAAGCCTTGTCTTCCTTCTAGATTTCTCAAACGTGGATATCCCGGGTGGTGAAAACATCGGCTTGGGAATAGCCACAGTTGGCGACGGTCCACCAGGTCCATCGCCCATACCTCTACCCGCCACTGGACTACTTCTCTTGGTTGCGGTTGGTGGGCTATCAGCTTTGCGGATACGCGCCTAAGAACTTTGCTTGGCACGATGACAGCCTGCTAACTTCGGGAAGAACGCGCAACTTCGCAAGAAGGCCAATTCAAGCTGTGCGGCATGTGTGGTACTAAGGTCCGGTAGGATCCCAAAGCAGACGCTCTCCCGTCTGGTGTTTGCCCAATTTATTCGGGAAGACCAGCTTGTTTGAGACCTGTAGCGTACATCTTTTTTAGATTTGGGTCTTGTATAATGGGGTTTGGCGTCTTGGTGGATGGAAATTTTCGAAAGCCTTAGAGCGCCTATACTCGGCGTAGCGAACGCGAGCGCCGGTTGCTTCGTAAGCGATGCAATTCAGGGCGAAGTCACTAAGCGTCTGCTCCAAGCTTGACAGGGACCTACCCCGCAAGCGCGCACAAGAACATCTGTGCGCTAGCGATCAACCCCAAGCCGCGTGAGGATCTTGGCTATTTCGTCGTAAGTGGGAACGTTTCGACTCTTTGCCCAATGCAACGGTGTAATTCCAGCATTGTCTTCCGGGGATCGATCGACACCTTTGTCCGCAAAATACCTGATGAGTCTGTCATCTCCGACGTTCACAAAGGACTCCATCGAGGTTGAAAAAAAGAATGGTGTGCGCCCGCTGGCGCTTCTTGCTTCAATGTCGGCCCCCGCAGTGACGAGGAGTTTGACGAGATCAACCTCGCCCTGAAGGCTTGCGATTAGAAGAGGCGTCATACCTTCGCTGGGTTCACGGCTATCGACCTTTGCCCCTGCTTCGAGCAGGTTCTCAACAACCATGGTGTGTCCCGATATCGCCGCAATATGAATTGCCTGCTTGCCGCTTCTATCTTTTGAATCGACGTCCGCTCCTTCTTCCAAAAGCAGAGATACCAGTTCGGAATCTCCTGCATCGGCCGCGAGATGAAGTGCTGTCCTTGCCTCTAGCTCACTCGGCGCATCTACTTGAGCACCTCTCTCGATAAGTATGCG
The DNA here is from genome assembly GCF_032586175.1 of Ovoidimarina sediminis. Taxonomy (NCBI): domain Bacteria; kingdom Pseudomonadati; phylum Pseudomonadota; class Alphaproteobacteria; order Rhodobacterales; family Roseobacteraceae; genus Ovoidimarina; species Ovoidimarina sediminis. Next base: position 15,944 of record NZ_JAWHTE010000037.1, on the reverse strand, counting down.
TACGATACCGGGCTTGTTTTCGACGACCGCCAGATGAAGGGGTGATCCAAGAACGAAATCGGTTTCATCCACATCTTCGACTGTGCTCAGCGCTTCCAGGACCGCAGCCTCTTCTCCAGTGCGAACTGCGTCGTGAAGCGGACCGGCCATTGCTGGCGCAAGCTGAGTTACCCCTCCGCAAACCATGAGAGTGAGCAGACACCTATGGATGGATATTGACGTCATTTTCGCCTCCTTGTCGCCGCTCACTGGGTGCGAGCGCATGAGGGAAACTAGGTGTGATCTTGGGGCATCTTGTGGGTTGGGTCAAACGGCCGGTTTGTCCCGCTTGTGAGACGTTGACTATGCTCGCAGCGAACGGCTGGTTTGGGTTTCAGCTAGCTTGGCGGTGATGAACGGCCGCTTTGCGGAACTTGCGCTGCAGTGCCGCGACTAGCTCACCGATGCGGCTGACTCGTGGTGGCTAACTCCGCTGCATCAGCATCAGGCCGCTCCGTCCGCGAAGCGGTCGTTTACTGATTTGTTGCGAGCGTCCGCTCCGAACCCGGAGCGGGCAGAAGGGCCAGATTATCGGGACTAAGCGACCTTGCGGAACTATCCAAGGTTGTTCAGCACCGGCGCCGGTTCTCATACTGGATGCTCCAGTTTCTCGATATGCAGCAGACTGTGGTATTCTCGGCACCGAGCACACAGAAGTTCGGGAGGAGGAGGATGAGTATTCGACAACTTTTGGTCATCATACTTGCGTCACTTGGGATTGCGGAAACAGCTATAGCGGAAGGAGATCCAGAAAATGGTAGAGATCTTGCTCGCTCAAACTGTGCGCGGTGCCACGGTGTCGACGGCAATGCACGATCAACATCGTTTCAACCCGTGCCTATGTTGGCCGGTCAACCTTCAGTTTATTTGCTGAACGAGATGAAAAACTACGTTTCGGGGGCACGGGTCGACAGCAGCAAAGGCGCTTCGATGACCAAGTTCCTTCGTGATCTTAGCGACCAAGATCTAGCGGACCTGGCTGCATTCTACGAAGTCCAGAAGCGGTATTGAGTACCCGCCACGCTCCTACCGGCTCTTATCACCGAGCGGCGACTTCGCCCGCATGGATGACATCCTAGCAAACGGCGAACTGTTTGCTTCGAACCCTAACAAGCGTCCAATTCCGCCAGTTCACGTCTTCGGATTACTCTGATTGAAACCGCATTACGAACGGAGGATCTCATGCGTAGATACATTTCGCGATTAGGATTTCTGATTGGACTGCTGTTATCTGCAGGGGCTGTCTTGGCAAATCCCGATCTGCTGAATGCTGTGAAAGAAGGTGATCCAGAAGCGGTCATTCAAGTCCTAGAGGCTGACTCCCATGATCCCAAAACGCTCAGCCGGCCGCTCTTCTTCGCCGCACAACGTGGATATGCCGACGTCGTCGAGGTGTTGCTTGAACATGGAGCCAATCCCAATACGAGCTTCACCTACGGAAGCCCGCTTCACGCCGCAGCACGAGCAAATGATACATCCGTGCTCGCGCTTCTTCTAAAGAGCGGCGCAGATCCGGATTTGGCAGCGGGGGATTTTGATCAATCTCCACTCCATGAGGCCGCCGATCGGGGCGCGTTCGAAGCCGCGACGCTACTGATCGAGCACGGGGCTGATGTGAATTTCCGAAACAGCAAGGGCAGGCCTCCAATCCACGCCGCCGCTGCGTCTGGTCATCAGGATATGGTGGACTTTCTTCGTGCCCACGGCGCCGCTGCCAATGTGCCAGAGCCGATTACACAAGGCGAACTCGACAGCGCCAATGTGGAAGCAGGGCTCAGAGCGCTTCACGGCTGCAATACGTGCCACGAAATCGCGGAGGGCAAATCCGCGACGGGCCCGCACGTAGGTCCCTCATTGATTGGCATTTATGGATCTCCGCGCGGGGCCAAGGAGGACTACCCTTACTCAGGCGCAATGAGTGAACTGGATGGTGTTTGGACGGCAGAGGCTCTCAACGCGTTCCTCTTTGACCCGACCGGGGTCGTCCCTGGAACCGAGATGATCCGCGTGCCAGACATGACGCGGGAAGAGAGGATCGGGCTCATTGCCGTCCTCCGAGACAACATCCGCTAGACCAACTTCGGAGGTCGGCGCGCAAATCTGTGCTCTCCTGTTGGCCGTCCGCTTCGTCCGCATCTCGGACATCCGGCCGATCACGACGAACGACCGCTTCCGATAAATGCGGTCGTTGCATGTCCGGGGTCTGGCACTGAACGGCAACCCACCTTAGGTGAACTGATGATAGAACTACACGTTCATCATCAGTTCATCTACCACTCTGAAATCCAATAGAAAATTCGCAGGAAATAACAGTGCCCCTCCAAAACCGATGACCGTATGCCGGGCTCAGACAGATTTCATCATGAGGTTCCGATGGCACTTTGCAAGCAAGCGAAGACGCTGAACAAGAACCAGATCAGTGCTGTCCTTAACTACCTCGCAGGGCGTCGAAACGCTCTCCGCAATCAGGTAATCTTCCTGCTCTCCGTCAAAGCGGGGCTGAGAGCGAAGGAGATCGCGTATCTCCGATGGGAAATGGTCTTGGACGCTGATGGCGCCCTGGCAAACGAGATCGCGCTTCAAAACGAAGCGTCGAAGGGCAAATCCGGTCGCAGGATTCCTCTGAACAAGGACCTTCGTGCCAAGCTTGCCAGGTTGCTTAAGGATTGCCGACATCGCCGAGATTTCTCACCCATCAATCACGTGATCCGAACCGAGCGTGCTGACCGAACCAGCCCGCAGGCGATCGTCAACATGTTCAGCCACTGGTATCGCGATCTTGGCCTGATTGGATGCTCCTCACATAGCGGACGACGGACATTCATCACCAACGCGGCGAGGAAGATCACAACCGTTGGCGGGTCGCTGAGAGACGTTCAGTACCTTGCTGGGCATTCATCGCTGCAGACGACGGAGCTCTATATCGAGCATTCGGAGAACGCTCGGCGCAGCATTGTTGATCTGATCTAGGAGATCCGGAACCTTTTCTGACCAACAGGAGAAAAGCATCAAACTTCATTTTCAGAGCTTGCCAACCGAAAGTGTGAACTCCGCTTTAGATGTTAGAAATTCATCTATCTCTAGCGCAGGAAATAAATATCGCCTTGCTTTTCTCAGAATGACTTCAGCGTCGTTTGTGCGTGGCACCTGATGAGGCGTGAACGTCTTTTTCTTTCTCGCATTGTTAACGTCGTCGACAGAGCAAGGTAGTTTGAGCCCGTCGGATAGCAGGTCAGCAAGGTCTTTGGCTTTGATCTTCTTCTTGTCGGGGAAGATGTTGGTGTTTCCAAAAGCGTGAGCTTTTACTTCGTGTGTGCCCGCTTTGCGGTGTCGGTGAGCGACGATCAACTCCTGCCTGATCCGTTTGCGAATGCCATCTGTCCGCCGGAGATACTTTCCAGCGGGCCCATCAGCAGCCAACTTACCTTCGAAGAACACAGCGAACGCCTCGTAGTCTTCGAGCGTCTTCAGGCAATGCGGCGCATTCTTATTGTATTCAGCCCAGATACGACGGACGGTGTTGAACTGATCAACTGAATCCCAAGGTTTGGTTGTGAACACTAGGTGCTTACGTTCGTCCGTATCGCCGAATTTGACGGAAAACATGCCAGCGCTTTCTGGACGTCGTTTCCAGTCAAACTCCATCGAGAGACGCTCGGTCAGTTCCTTGTTGGTGAAGTCCAGACCACCTTCGTACATCTCTCTGATCCCACGACCCAAGGTCAAAGTCTGCGTGTCCGACGGTTTACGATTTAGGAATAGCTCAACAACCTCATTGTTCTGTTCCGGCTTGGACAGTAGGCGGTTCAGCTTAATTCCGCCCTTTGCAAGGACGAGCATATCGTCTTCGGTTGGTTCAACCTTTGATCCGAGCAGATCCCAATTAGTGTCTTCCCAGTCTTGCTTCTGCGATGGTCGAAGCGTGGCTTGCCCTCGCGTCCTCCAACCCAAAGGCTGACGGATGACATGTTTGACCTCATAAATCGGTCGTGGAGGTTGACCCTCGGGGACGGGACCCGCCAAAAGATGTCGCGACGCTCTGTACATGCCCGAGAGAAAACCAGGTGCATAAAGCATGTCTTCTTCGGTCGCGGTCGTCAGGAAGCCATCGGTTGTCACGCTGAACACCTTCACGGTCTCAGGCAACGCGTTCATGATTTCCCCAAGCACAGCTCGGCAAAACGCCGTTATGAACGAAGCAAAGACTGGATTAGTGATCTTGCTCGGGCCAAGACGCTTTGTGTCACCATCGCGAAGGTCATAGATCCGACGTTCACGCAGACCTTGAGCGGTCTTTCCGTACGTTGAGTTCACCAACTCCTTCCAAAACAGGTTGTTCAACGTTTTCTTCGGATACTTCGCCCGCTCTTCTATGCATCTTTTCGCAAATCCCTGGAAAACACGATTGAACTCATGAGGAAGCCCAGCACGAATTTCTGCGGTCACCGAGTCAATTCGCCTGCCTTCGACCAAGGTGATTTTTGCGCCGAGTTCCTTGGCCAAAAGGATCTCACTGATATGAGTCGAACTGTTGCCGCGCCTTGGGAAGATCAGGCCGTTTTCTGTCCGAACAGGCAGGACTGGGTAACGAACGGACTCGGGAAACTCAAAATCGACGTTTGCAAAAGCCAGGCTGTTTGGCCGAAGGTCACCGTTCAAGAGTTCTTCAGTGTTCTTGATTGGACGGATCGTTGACCAATCTGGCACCCCGATCAGAGCCATCGCAGATGGATAGGCGCTCGTCAGATCGTAGTCGTACCAGACGCCCTCTGGCGCAGGACCAAACCAGAACTGCTCATTGCGGCCACCATGGTAGCATTCCGTGAAGAAGTCCTCGTTCCAGAAGAGATTCTTGATGGAGACAACCCGTTTCGATGTTTGATATCTGCTGTTCTTCTTGCTCCAATACCGATCTACACACTCTTCTTTCCCAACAATCTCCAACGGATCTACGCCGTTCTCCTTCCAATACTCTCGGATCAGATCAACGCCGATAGAAGTGAGCGTAATCGGCAGCTTGAACTTGTCCGTCTTCTCACGGTTTAGTCGGATCATCTTCAAACTGTACTGAGCACAAATCTCCGCATCGCGTATCGCGTACTCTCGGAATAGGTTCCAGTTGGACTTCAGGAAGTCCTGCATGTTCTCTTTGAAGTGCTGCTCTTCTTTGCGATCGTCAGACAGCTTGATCTTTTCGAAGCCGAGGATCCCGCCGAGCTTTTCCAGGCTTTGAGCGCCCGTTGGAGCCAGTGTGATCGTGTCTCTAATGCGAACGCTCAGATCGATCGCTTCGTCTGTGTCATCATCCTTAAGGCTGATCGGAATGTCCTTCTTAACGTTCACGTAACTGCCGCGGACATTCTCCAGGTTCAGCGCTCTTCGTGTCTTCTCGTCTTTGAAGTCCGAGAATCCCGGAACGTCCGCACGATTGAAGTGAGCAACCAGATAGATGTCAGACGGCATGACGAGATCGGGATGTTCTTCGAAGCCAGCCCGAATGGCGTGTCCAACAAACTCTTCCAGAGAAAATCGATCCTCGTCATTGGGACCTGGTGGCAGCCGTATCCCGGACCAACAAGGCTCTTCACCCTCGTTCTCTGTCGTCACAATGCGGCAGCTGAACTGGTAGGAAAGAACGATGTTTCTGAGCTCGGCCTTGCCGCTTGGCAGCTCAACAACATCCCTTTGGTATTCCGTGTCAAAGCCAATGATCAGATACTGATCCGGATCCTTTGCGCGGGGGTGGAAGTTCTCAGATTTTAGTGTGGGTGTTAGTTCTTGTTCGTATGGCATAAAAATAATCCTGTGCTTGTGGGCTTCGGCTTGTCTTCGCCCAACGTAAAAATGGTAAAAGTATATATCCTACACCCATACGGAACTTTTACCATTTTTCGTGTAACAGGACAGAAATCTCGCAGACTGTGCTTATTTCCCAAACCGACTACGGATTTCTGACGCGGCAGCCTCCAGGATACCGTCCAGCTTGCCCTCACTGGTCAGCGTCTTCAGCTTGGCGAGGTTCTTCGCGGCATCCTCCTGGCTCGAACACTTGATAGCGTTCATGCCCGGTGCCAACTCGACCGGCGTGCGCCCGTACCGCGGCGAGACAAACCACGTGCCGTCGTCTGACTGCCAGACCCAGCCCGCTTTGCCCTGAGCGGACCCAGACGAACCATCAACGAGTTTCGCTATCTGCTTGTCGATTGCCGTGATGAACTTCTGCCGGCGCTGATGGACAGGGCTGGTCACCTTCGGCTTTTCAGCGGCTTCCAACGTGAATTGCTTCTCTAGGGTCACCATCATCTCCTCATTCTGATCATGGAGGCCTCGGATGGCTGACGGCGCTCGGTCAACGCACTTGTCCGGAACCGCTGTCTGATCACTGGAACACAACAGGTCAGCGTTGTGCGTGGACGTATTCCAGGAGACGCGGGTCACAGCGATTTCTGGAGGTTGAACAAAGATGCAGGTTGTTGGTGACCTATTTCGAGAAGAGCCGAAGCAATGGGGGCTCAGAGGCGATCAGTATCTGTGGCGCGAACTGCGGACCAATTTTACCGAAGTCGAGGTGCCAGCGACCGTCCAAGAGCTACAAAAGCTTCTCGAGGATGCGTTCTGGGAGGCAACTGGTGAAAGTTTGACATTCTGTTTCGAGGTTTGGATCGAGCGATTTTCGCATGGCGGGATGTCCAGCGGGCTCGTTTGTGGTGACTTCTGGAGAACACGAGGGTTCCCGTTGGTCCTGCGGAGGTTTTCTTCGAGCGAGCCACATTGAGCGCTAACAACGGCATAGCGACGCGGATCTGCCGAAGAGGTTTGTACGCTCTAACCTGAACGTCAGCTTCTACTAGTAGCGGACGTTCGCCGGATAGGGCCCGATGTCCGAGAAGCGGACAAAGGGTGAGTTCGCTGCGTTTGCGCAGTAGGCTGCTTTCGTGCGCTTTGCGGACCTTCACCTTGGATTGCGCACAAGTTGCACACCTACAGTGGCTACGACCTTGATTCAGGCGGACGGACTGTCCAATCCTCCATAGCAGCTGCATGATCGTGTACCGCAAGTCGCACCGCAACTCCGACCGCAAGATCAGAAAGGGCACCCCGCCCTCCTGAATAGCTTCCAGAGACCGGCACGATTTGGTGAATGCCGCGACCGACTGCGACTGGAATCAGGTTCTGAGACCCGACACTTCGGTTCGTTGGATCGAAGGCAATCCATCCAGCACCGGGGACAAATATCTCGACCCAAGCATGGGTAGACCCTGAACCCGCCGACCCAACGAGGCTCATTTCGGGATCGGACAGATAGCCTGAGACGATGCGGGCGCCAAAACCAAGTCGGCGGGCTGACTCGGCAAGCAGGACCGCGAAATCTCGACAAGAGCCCCATCGCCGGTCAAGGGTCTCGATCGGCGACTGGGTGCCTTCGTCGTCGCGGCTCTGGTAGAGAGTTTGCGTGGAAACGCCGTTGCTGATGTCCTTCAGCAAAGACAGCGTGTCGGTCGGGCGTGCCATGACAAATCCCTCGACCCATCGGGCAAGGCGGCCATCCGGGTCGCAGTATTGCGGTACCGTCAATGCACCCAGATCCGTCCATTCGTCGGCGGTGTAGACAAAGGGGTACTGGGCCGCCGAGGCAGCGATGGCAAAGACCGGCCAGGCCGGCGCGGTGAGTTCCACGGAAGCGCGGCTCTCGATCACCAGATGATCTGTCAGGCCGTCAAAGACGGCGGTGGCGATGGCGTTGCCGGCCACGTCATGCGCCCAGGTTACCGTCGCCGTTGGAGAAATGGAGAGGGCATGCGCAAGTAGGCGCAATTCCCTTGTTTCGCGGGGACGCAGCATCAACCTGTGCGGCCCGAGAGACACCTCGTGACGGTATCGGTAGGTTGTGGTGTGAACGATGTCGAGGCAGGCCAAAATGGAGATCCAGTGCGGTTCGGGGAAGACGGCGCGCGCCTGTGGGGATCAGCGGCCGCGAGATGGGCCCGGGCTGATTGGCGCGGCGTTCCGCCAGGCACTCAACCCCTTGCAGCGTCGGCAAATCCGTTCTCCGAAGCCTTCGCTCCAGAACGAGGTTTCGCATCGCAGGCATCTGCGTTCTTGCGGAACATCACCCACGGCCCTTGGGGTCGCGATGTCCGGTACGTCACCTTCGGCGATGGCCTCGTCCGCCATCACGTTTTCCCCGCAGCCAGACGGGTGCGCAAGGACGGCGGCGAGTCCGGTCGTGAAGGCATGCCTTCGTTTTCGGCGGTCCGGATCGACTCTTCGTCCCGCGCTCCTCGGGCGGTCGTCTTCGAAGACGGCGCAGCCAGGTTCCGATCGGACGTCCCAGACCCGGAATAGAGATGTCGCAGGTGCGCCTCAGAGACCCCGTCGGCCTTCATCACGAGTTGCACCATCGGATCAGCCAGCATTTCTTCAAGGAAAAAGTCGGACAACTCCCTGCCGGTCAGCTTGTCCCTTGCGCGTGCTTGGTCGAGGTCGGCAAGGGAAACAGTCAGAGTCCGCGCAAGTCCCGGATGAGATATCCGGGGATGAAGCTTCACAAGGACGGAGGCTTTCCAGGCTGCGGGATCCCGTTGATCGGGGGGTGAAGCCAGTTCCGTTTCGATCTCGTACTCTCCCGCCGGGAGCGTCTCGTCAAAGCCCGGAACGGTGAAGGGCCGGGAAAAAACCGCAACGGTCTTGCTCGTCAGATCTTCCATTCGCGCGTTCCTTTCCCATGGTGCCGTGGGCGGTCCGCGCCCCTCACGGGAATGAGGCGCGTAACCGGTGCACACCCTCAAGATGTCTTGGACTTGGCGGGTGCATCCTTGCCAGAAGCCTTGGGCTCGGTCTCCTTGGCAGGAGTCGTCGCTGTTTTCGCAGGCTTGGGCTTTAACGCAGCCGCAGCTCTGGCGGTCAGGTCCTTGAAGGACATTTCATCGATCCTTTGATTATCCGACGCCAACTCCTCGTCCATGTCGGACCGGGATACCTCGCATCGGTATTGTATATATGGGGGCTGGCGACCCGAATTGCGATGGTGCATCGAAAAGGAAGCCGAGGTCAGTCAGGCCAATTCATCCGTCCAGACCTTGAATTCCATCAACGTGTTCTGGCCGAATGTCTGGGTCAGAGGGACATCGGCAGCATCGCGACCGCGCACGATCAGGATTCTCGCAAACCTCGGCTTGTTGTTCCGTGGATCGAACATGTGCCATTCTCCAGCAAGGAACACCTCCATCCACGCGGCGAAGTCCCCAGGCGGATGAGGCAAAGGCTCACCGATGTCGCTCAGATATCCGGTGCAGTAGCGGGCCGGAATGTTCATGCAACGACACAGCGCGATGGCCACATGGGCAAAGTCGCGGCAGACACCCTGCCCCTCGGCGAGGGTCTGCGACGCGGTGCGCGTTGCCTTCGCCTGCATATAGTCGAAGCGGACATGTCCATGCACGAAATCGCAGATCGCCTGCACCCGTGACCATCCGGGGTCCGTGGTCTCGAATAGGCGCCACGCCTCCTCCGATAGAAGGTCGGTGTCGCAATACCGGCTGCCCTGCAGAAACACGAGCGTCTCGAAAGGAAGATCCTGAACCGCGTGCTGCCGCGCTCCGGGCATGGAGGGATCAGGCTGGCCCGTGTCGCGGAAGATGCCATCCGTCGACAGGCAGAAGTTGCCCGCCGGAGCCACCATCCGCGTGCACCAGTTGCCGAACGCGTCGCGATAGCTTTCCAGCGGCACGCTCGGCTGCGTCACGAGATAGTCGGCGCGCTCCAGATCGCCAAAGCGCGAGTAGTGCACGTTCAGCAGCGCGATCAGCGGCGTCGGTTGCGGGAAGCTGTATCGCAGACGGCACCCGATGCTGACCCGCATGCCGGACACACGGCCGCGCCTGGTCATGTCATGATCATCTTGCAAGGATGAGCGTCCGAGGCATCGGGTCAGTGCCATCCTTCGCAAGGACGGGGAAGGCGAAGGACGCGATCATACCCGCTATAACTGCCGTCCCCGCGATCAGCCTCGCCAGCGGATGTCTCATCGCCGCTTTCTCCTTGGCGGACCAGAGTCCGCCGGTTGCCCCGCGTGTCTTCGATAGCCCAAGCGTGAGCGTTCCGGTCAGCCGTCGAGTTGGCGCGGGCGGTGGCGGGGAGCCCCTGGAATTCGATCTCGATGGCATGCCTTCGTTCTCGGCCACCTGGATCGCGAAGTCCCGTGGGACTGTCACGTGGGTGCTACCGGTCATCGGGGCGACAACTTGTGCAGGGCCGCAGCGGCAAGAGCATGTTCCTTCTGGTGGTAGTCGCCGCGGAACTTGCCATCGACCTCCACCTCCCAGATGCCGTTCCTTTCGCGCACCTGAACTCCACCGCGCTGCGGTGGCCTGTTCATGAAAGAACCCTGTCCCTCTCTGCTTTTCGGCGGCACGGGTTGCTTGTCGGCCATTTCCGGCTCCTTCGCGTTGGGCGCGGGCGCTTCTCCGAGAAGCATCACGGCGCGGATGAACTCCGCCGCATAATCATCGGTTTCGCGGTGGTCGTGTTCGCGCTGGGTCAATCTCATCGGTTCTACGAACCGTTCTCGCAGGTGGTCGACGAAACGCGGCTCGGTACGGGCCATGTAGGCGATCAGAGCCTGCAGGATCCGTTCATGGGCCAGCACGCGCCGTTCAAGATCGGTCGTCTCTGCGGCCGTCCTGGTAAGATTTTTCACTGATGTCATGGCTTGCCATCCTTCACGCTGCATGGTGTGACGCTGGATGTCGTGTGCTCGAGCGTGTGCAGGCAGGCCCTCGCCTCATCGCGATCCAGCTCTTGCCATCTACCTTACAACCAGGCGGACATCGGGTGCTGACGCAGGTTAGGTGCAAGGAAATTTATTAGGCGTTTCTTGCTCAGAAACAGAAATAAAACGGCCTCGGTGGTCGAGGTGTCATCAAGGTGCTTCCGCAATGAGTAGGACCGTCTGCCTTCGTTGAAGACAAATTCAATACAAGAATAGAGGCCCGAAAAAACCGCGCGGGACCTTGCTGAGCGTCATCATGCTGCCTGCTTGCCGATCGCCCAGACGATTACGAGTGCGGACAACGAGAGGAGGAGAATGGCGGCCGCCTCGATCAGTATGTTTTCCGGCGCCATTTCCTTGCCCTGCAGGACGACCAGCCGTCCGACCGCAGTGATCACAATAAAAATTGGATACACGAACACGGAATTGCGTTTGGCCTAATACACCGCAACCATTCCGATCACTTCAAGGTAGAGAAACATCGCCAGAATATCCGCCAGCAGGATTGTGCCAAGGCGATAGATAGCCACGCCTTTCAAAGGCGACGGCAAGGAGTGTCATGGCCACGATCACAACCAGCAACAGACGCTCGATGAAGTGGAACAGACTCAGGGAAAACAGCCTTTCGCCGCGCCCCTCGACGTCGTCTTCCTGTGGGGCACCGCCCTTGTCGACCGCTGCCCCTCCCGCTTGATCCACTCTATTCATGATTGCGGCCTTTGGCCACGAAACTATCGGCCAACGCCGACATCTGAGCGTGTCACGATCGGCGACGCGGGGTCTTGCGCTGGTCGGGCACTGCCGGTTGACGCAACGCCACCGTCGCCCGGGTCGCTGCCCGGATCGAGGAGTGGGTCTGCCTCGCCCTGCATGCCGCGCAGGAACTGGAACAAATCGCTGTCCGTCGTCAGGACAAGCGTCGTGTCGTCGGAGATCATATCGCCGTAGGCCTGCATGGTTCGGGTGAAATCGTAGAATTCGACCGAAACGGCATCGACATTGTAGGCGCCCGCATAGATTGCTGCTGCTGCGGCATCGGCGGCACCGCGGATTTCCTCGACGGCGCGATAGGCTTCGGACTGAATCTTGTTCAAGTCCCGCACCCTGTTGCCTTGAATACGGGCCGCTTCACCGTTGCCTTCGGACAGGAATCTTTCGGCGATCTGCCGGCGCTCCGAGATCATGCGGTCATAGATCTTGGGTCGCACGCTCTCATTGTAGTTTATGCGCTTGAAACGAATGTCGAGAAGCTCGATCCCGAAGACGCGCACCTTCTCCGCCGCCGCCTCGAAGATCTGCTGCTCGACCAGCGCCCGCCCCTTCGTGATGGGAACCAGTGCGCCGATGTCCTGGGCAAGCTCCTGATCCGTCAGCAGCGTGTCCCGAAGCGGTGTCCGGCCCCTGGTCGTGCGCACGATCTCGATGAGTTCGTGCTTGGCGACGGCATTCCGCGTCTCGCTGCCGAGGATATCATCGAGGCGCGACTGGGCGCTGCGTTCGTCGCGCAGGCGCAAAAAGTACTGCAGAGGATCGGTGATCTTCCAGCGCGCGAAGAGATCGACCGAGATATAGAGCTTGTCCTTGGTGGGCATGTCCGATGGCGAGCCGTCCCACTCCAGAACCCGGCTGTCGATCCGGTTAACCTCCTGAACGAAGGGGAGTTTCCACTTGAGACCAGCCTCGGTGATCGGCGCGCCGACCGGCTTGCCGAACTGGGTGATGATGGCCTGTTCGACCTCGCCGACCGTGTAGACGGCGGATGACGCAGCGACGACCCCGGCAACTGCGATCCCCGAGGCAATAAGCGAAAGGGTCTTCATCGTTGCTCTCCTGTCTGTCGATCAAGGTTCAAAAGCGGGAGGATGCTTGCCGTGGAGCCGTCGACAATGATCTTGGAACCAATTCCCGGCAGAACATCCTGCAGGCTTTCGATGTAGATCCGGCGCCGGGTCACTTCGGGCGCCAGACGGTATTCCGTCAGGAGGGCCGTGAATCGGGCCGCATCGCCCTCGGCTTCGTTGATCCGCCTCAGGCGATAACCATCGGCTTCGCGGATACGCTGGTCCTTTTCGCCCTCCGCCAGCGGAATGACGCGGTTGTATTCGCGGCGGGCCTCGTTGATGATCCGCTCCTTCTCTTGTTGTGCCTGGTTGACCTCGTTGAACGAGGCCTGAACCGGCTGGGGCGGATTGATGTTCTTCAGCTGCACCTGATCGATACTGATGCCCATCGCGTATTTGGTCGCGAGCGCCTGCATCTTCAGCAGGGCTTCGCTTTCGATTTCCTGGCGCCCGACGGTGATCACCTCGTCGACCGTGCGGTCTCCCACGACTTCGCGCATGACGGACTCCGAGACGTAACGCAGGGTCGCGCTCGGCTCGCGCACTTCAAACAAAAACTTCCGGGGTTCGGAAATCCGGTACTGGACCACCCACTCCACGAGCGCGGCGTTGAGATCGCCAGTCACCATCTCGGTCTCGCGGCGACCGTCCGTCGGGCTCTGATAGGGATCGGAGGCACCCGGAGTCGTGAACCCGAACTCCTGTTTCAGCTGGCGCTTGACCGGGACCAACGTGGTCACGTCGATCCCGAACGGGATCTTGAAGTGCAGCCCCGGAGGGACCTCAGCCGCGTACTTCCCGAACCGTTGGACAATCGCGACGGAGTCGCTTGGCACCGTGTAGTAGGAGGTCCACGCCCCAAACGCCGCAAGCGCAATGGCGGCCCCGATTGCAAGACGCTTCACCGGTGGCAGACCGTCCGGCAGGATGCCGTGCAGCCGATCCCGGCCCCGCCTGAGAATTGCGTCAACCTCAGGGGGAACGCGGGTCTGCTTGTTTTTCCAAGGCCCGCGATCTTCCGGTCCATTGTCATCAGAAGGCATCGCAAGCTCCTATTTCGGCTTTGGCACGCGGTACGATGCCTGGCTCGCGCGTTTGACGGTGCGACCCGTTTTGCGCCATCACATCGTCGGCTTTGAACAGCATGACCTCAGAGGTCCAGTTCCTTCAGGCAGGCTTGCGCAATGTCCCGGTCTTGGGCATCGGTTCCTGGCATCGTCGCCCAGCCGGCTGTCATGAGAGCGTCGCGCTTCTGGTAGATTGAAGCTGCCCGGATCGTTGCAAGCTTGTCCGCCCGAGCCGGGTCTGACCGCGCCATGTCGAGGCAGACCGGTACCATTGAGGCGACGACATCGTTACGGGACATCGCCATCGCCCTGTCATTCGAGGTGCCGCCGGTCACCCAGCCGCCCCAGGTGAAGCCGACGACGCCGACAAAGACAGCACCGATCACGGCACCATAGATGCCGGGTTTGAGCCATTCGGGAGTATTCATTTCAAGTCCTCCTGCGGAGAAAGCGCCGCTTCGCTGTGGTTGTTCATCTCAGTCGGACCCTGATCCCGGCTCAGCGCCTCATTCAGGTCGCGCTCTGATATTGTGTGCAGTTCCATCCAACCCGCCCGATCCCCTCTGCCAGGAACGGTCATATGGGTCGCCGTCCTCTGATACGTTTCGAAACCTTGCCCGCGGAGAAGTTCTTCCTGAATCAGGACTTCGTAGTCCCCGGCCGGAAGTTTGTCTGGAAAATCGGCTAGGCTGAACGGGTGCAGGAAAGTCACCCTCAAACTGGATGAACGCACGCTCATCTCTGGCCTCCACGATTTTGGCAGATCCGTCGCTCGCCACTGTTGACGGCCCCTTGGATTCCGGACCTGACCAGTCGAACGATTTCTCCTTTTGTACTTCGGAACCGTTCGACTGGCGCTGACGCATGTTAGTCCCGAACACGGAACCGGTTGCGAACTCCCGGTGGAAAGTAGCCGGCACTGACCTGTGTAAGGGCGCGGGGTCCGACTTGCGCGTATCCTTTGGGAAACAGGGATGATCTGCATTCCTGCAACCCTTGAAAGGAGTGGCGATGGCCGACCCCAAGGCTCTCAACCCGCACCCGCCCGAGTTCGATCGGTTTCTCCATGCCTCCGTCGGCGAGGACCGGAACGGCTATGCCGTGACTGTGCTCTCCACGCTTGCGCGGCTTGGCCTCGATCCATGGAAGGAAACCGCTGAACTGGTCACGCTGGGGCGCGACGCCGCGCGGGCACGATTGGGAACGCTGCTTGCCCGATTTCGGGACGTTCCTGCGCTCGCCAGCGATCACGGGAGGGTCGCACGAGACCTGAGCCAGCTGCTTCCCGAAGGACCGGCGTCAGGTGCCCTGCTGCGCGCTGCCTCCACGGTGGTCGACGGTCGCCCGAGAACAAGCGGCGCGATCTGGGCGGTACTCGCGATCATCTTTGTACTGTTTCAGATGTTCATGGTTGGCGGGTCGGGGTCATGCGAATGACCGTCTCAACCGCGACCGCGAGGAGACCGGCCCATGCGGCACACAAGTCCGGTACGCTTTCTCCACACGAACAGGGCATACTCTGGGACATGGAGGAACAGTTCTGGACCAGCGGCGCCGATAGTGCGCAGGCGACGACAGCGACCAACGCGGTGATGATTTTTCCCTATCCGCCCGGCATCCTCCAGGGCGACCAGATCTGGACCCATCTTCGGGAAAGGACCGGCTGGCGCTCCGTTGTCATGGCCGAACGGCGCGTGATGCGGTGTCATGACATCGCCATTCTCACCTATCGCGTCTCGGCAGAGAAACCCGATGTGCCGATCTACAAGGCCCTCTGTGCCTCTACCTACCTCAACGATGACGACAGATGGCTGAGGATTTCCCATCAGCAAACTGCGGTGACTTGAGAAGCGCATGGGCAACCGACCTGCCGCAGGCGTCGGGGCTAACCTGCGTCAGTGCGGGAGGGCGCTTACAGAGGCAAGGTGAGTTGTGCCCGCCGAATGTCTGGCGGCACTTCATTTCCGAGTAACCGAGAAGCGTGAGGGTGTGCTGGTACCCGATACCTAGGCACGCCAGCACGCTTCTTATTCCCGGATCGTCCAGGAAAGGACAGTTCCAATGACACCCCAAGAGACCCGGACTGCCGACAAGATGAAATCCGTCAAAGCGACCTGGGACAAGGCGCCCGACGGTCCGAAAAAGGATGCGGCCCTGAAGCACTATCGGGCCGCTGAGAAGGCGCATGAAGCACATGACGACGCCTTGACGAACAAAGAACTGAAC
>NZ_JAWHTE010000036.1:0-27803 GCF_032586175.1 Ovoidimarina sediminis | reverse complement strand
GGACCAAACGGCGCCAGAGACGAGTTCCTACTCGCTGCAACCGCTCAGAACCTCCGGAAACTCGCGAAACTGATCCCCGGAGCGCCCGCCCCGGCCTGAGCGCCAGGCAAAAGCACACGCGACCGAAATCCGCTCGCGCTCTTCAAGCCGACTTCTTCAACACAATCAGCCCAAAGCAGTCACCCACATTTGTCGAGCACTAAGGGCCAGAAGACGCAACTAGGCTCTTGCGGTCCAATGATCTAGAGACATTCCGGTAGAAGGCTGTGACAGGTTTTGAGGCCCTCTCCCTTTGGTTCGCGTAGTATATGCCGTATTTGAAATAGATGTTTTCGCAGTCCTCAACACAGGTCGCCCCGCGATGCTCCATGACCTTTCGTCCGTTGAAATAGCCGACTAAAAGCCCCGTCTCATCTGGAGCCCAGCGCACAAAGAGCTCTATTCTTCCCCAAGTTCCTATGAGTTGCCGAACGTCTCCTGCCTGAGAGGAAACTGGCTGTACGCAGTCACCTTCTCCTTCGGGCAAGCCGGTGCCTCGAGGCAAAGCCATTTCGATCGCGGGATCGGTGTACCCAGCTTGGTGCTTGAAGATGAAAAGTGGACAGTTGACCCCTCCTTGCTTGAACTGCCCCAGAATAATCGGACCAATAGCCTGATCGGTGCCCCAGGCGGTGCCCTCCGCCAGCATTATTTCCCAGCCGTACCAAGCTTCCTTTGGTTGGCGCTGACTGCCGTGCCTTGGATAGTCGTAGATGTTTTCCTGACGCTCCTGTCGGGAAGAATTGTTCTGACAATCGCGTCCAACACACTGTCCGGATGCGACGGAGAACTGTTCCATGAGCATCTGCCCGCCATCGGACGTTGTCGTTGTCACGCGCCTGTAGGCATCTCCACCAATACTTCGCTCGGCATTGAACCATGGTCCAAAGTCCCCAAAGTCAGGGCTGGCCGTGGACCTGGCACTGGCACCTTCATTTCCTGAAGTCGTCTGGCAGGCTGCGACAAGGGACGCTGCAATGACCAAAAGAAGAGATTTTTTCATATCGGGATTTCAGAGCCAAACTGCTCAACCTGCAAACGGAAGCGTTGCTCGCGTGGTCTGCATCAGCCGACTTGTCGCAGGGATGCAACAAGCGCCTCAGAGAAGGCTTAGATTTCCCTGCTCGCCACACTGTGCTGCGAGCTTGCATTCAAGAATAGTTCCTGGAGTGCGAGTTGAGATGGTGGTTTTGTCCCGCGCAGCGGACGTAGGCCCTGGAGCCGTTAGCAGCCGCTTCGAGCCCAGAACCGACAGTGCATCTCTTCGCAGGCGCCCTCCAAAGAGGTCGTTAGCGTAACCCCGCTGCAGCCAGATGATAGAGGTAGTGTTCGTGTTCATTCTGGTCCGCGTAAGCGACGTAATCCCGGGCGTGTGCCAGCGTATAACCGGGGCTGGCTGATCTTACTTCCTCAACGGTGTCTCTTGCCTCATCGAGGCGACCGCAGGCGGCATAACAGGCAGCCGCGTGCGCGAGGGCATTTGCGTGAAAAGGTTGAGAGGTACGGATGCGTTCGAGCCGTGGCATCGCCTCTTCGTAGCGTCGAAGGTTGAACAGGGCACGCCCGTAGAAAACGTGGAAGAGTTCCGGATAAAAGGGGTTCAGATGCATCGCCTGATCCAAAGCGACTAAGGCTTCGCTCGAACTCCCAGCATAGGTGAGTGAGAACGCATACATGCTGCGGAACTGCGCGTTCCCGGGATTTGTTTCGATCGCGCGTCGTTGTTCTTCGAGACCACGCTCGAAGGCCTTGTCGCTCCACATGTAAACCCAACCCAAAACAGCGTGGGCAAAGGGTTCATTGTTGTTGGCCGCGACCCCAGCCAGACCGGCGGATTTGGCTTTATTCAACGCCTCCCGAATGTCATCCGTCCATGCATTGGATGCTTCGGAAATATGTGTCCAAGCCAGAAGTGCGTGAGCACGCGCAAACCCCTCATCGCATTCAAGCGCTTTCTTCGCCTCATCTCGCGCCGCGCGGGTCTTGCTTGGGACCATCTGGTAGTTCAGTTCTACTGCCCTGAGGTAGTGGTCGTAGGCATTGAATACGTCTTCACTTTTCGCAAGAGACCGGCTGTGTTGCTGCCGCACGATTGCACCGACCAGCGTATTCACAATCACAGAGGTAATCTCGTCCTGCACTTCGAAGATGTCTTGGATGTCGCGATCGTATCGTTCTGCCCACAGCTCGACCCCGGCGGTCGGATCGATCAAGCGCGCTGTGACCCTGAAGCGCTCGCCGGATCGCCGGATCGAGCCTTCGACGAGATAGTCTACGGCAAGCTCTCGGGCGATGTGGTCGGCCGAGAGGGATGACCCTCGGAAAGCGAAACTTGAATGCCGAGCGATAACGAGCAGCTCGTCGTAGCGAGACAGTTCCGTAATGATGTCATCAGTGATGCCATCCGAAAAATAGGTCTGCTCGAGATCGCCGGAGATGTTGTCGAAAGGCAGAACTGCTACGGAAGGTTTGTCTCGTGAAACAGTAAGGCTGACGTCTCGGTCAAGAATCGCCTTGTCATCGAACCGGAAGCCGCGCCGCGGTACAGTCTTGATCAGGCGCTGTTCGGTCCCGCTGTCTCCAAGTGCCGAACGGGCTGCGTTAACGGCGCTGGATATCGCCGAGTCTGACACGATCCTTCCGCCCCAAACGTGCTCAATCAGTTCGTCACGTGACACGATCTTGCCGGGATGCGCTGCAAGCCAAGCAATCAAGTCAAACACCTTTGGTTCAAGTGAAATCGCACGATCACCTCGATTCAGTTCCCGTCGGTCTAAGTCGAGATGAAAATCCAGGAAGGATATGACGCTTCGGTCGCTCATGTGCTCGATCATCGCGCGTAAGTTAGGTTTGGCAAGGTTTCCGGACGAAACCGCAAGAGTTTCCGGACGCTGTCCAAAAGCCAGCTGCGAGTCGCTGTGCAACGATGCCTCATCAAATGATGTTCGCTAGATGACACAGGAAAGCATCAAAATGACCCAGCACGACGACCTACTAAGGCACCAGACCTTCATAGCCGAAAATCGGATCCGCGTTGCGCGTCGATTGCAAGCAGAGGAGGCCCAGCGCGTTTCGATTGAACTCACGAGGTCGATCAAAGAACGGATTCTTTCGTGGCTTAGCGTCTTAGCAGGCAGGAAACTTCGAAAGTCTTAGAGCGCCTAGATGCGGCGGAGCGAACGCGAGCGACGGCAGCTTCGTCCGCGAAGCAGTCATAGCGATGATTTCGGTGAACGTCCGGTATTGCTTAGAGCTGACATAGAATCTTGAACGCTTTTCTGTCTAACGAATGCGGGCAGAACTTTGCTCGGGAAGTCACCTTCCCGAGCCCATGCGCAGCCTGGCAATCCTCAACTTACCGAAGCACTTTCTCAGCAATGCCATCGCCGAGAGGGCGAAACGTGAAGCAAGCCGCACCAACGTTCCATTGAGCTGAGGGCCCCGGCGCCAGTGATGGTCGCAATCCCAGAAGACCGATAGGATCGCCAGCAAGACGGGGGCATACTGATGGCCAGCGAATCCGACCTGCTCGAAAAACTTGGGAAGATCGAGGCGCTTTTCGCGGGCTCCACGACGCCTGGAGAGAAGGCGGCCGCAGGAGCGGCAGCGGACCGTATACGTGCCCGACTGAAGCAGACGGAACGTCGGGAGAAAGCGGTCGAGATCAGGTTCAGCCTGCCCGATCCGTGGTCGCGCCGGCTCTTCTGTGCGCTTTGCCGACGATATGAGCTCAGACCGTACCGCTATAGTCGTATGCAGCGCCAGAGCATCGTCGTGCGGGCACCCTCGAGCTTCGTCGACGAGGTGCTGTTGCCCGAGTTCCAGCAGCTGAACAACGCGCTCACTACCTATCTTGCCGAGATCACCGAGACCGTGATCAGCGAGGCGATCCATGGTGAGACCAGCGAGGCCGAGGTCGTCGCCGATCGACCTCAAATTGGTCGGTGAGCACGACCGGCAATCAGGAGGTCCTTGCCGGCCTCGTCGAGCGCGTCACCTTCCATAGCCTCGAGAGCGGCTTCTGCGTTCTGCGGGTGAAGGCCCGCGGTCACCGCGATCTGATCACGACGGTCGGGCATGCGGCGTCGATCTCGGCGGGAGAGTGGGTGACTGCCTCCGGCGAATGGGTCAACGATCGAACCCACGGCCAGCAGTTCAAAGCGCGGTTTCTGAGGACGTCGGCGCCGACGTCGCTGGAGGGCATCGAGAAGTACCTCGGCTCTGGTATGATCCGTGGCATCGGGCCGGTCTACGCCAAACGGATGGTCAGAAAGTTCGGTAAAGAGGTCTTCGACATAATCGAAGCCGCGCCGGAGCGGCTTAGGGAGATCGATGGCATCGGGCCTAAGCGGGCTGAGAGGATCACCTCGGCCTGGTCGGACCAGAAGGTCATCCGCGAGATTATGGTCTTCCTGCATAGCCACGGCGTCGGAACCGCGAGGGCTGTGCGCATCTTCAAAACCTACGGCACGGATGCCGTCCAGGTCATGAGCGAAAACCCCTACCGCATGGCGCGTGATATCCGCGGCATCGGGTTCCGGACCGCGGACATGATCGCGGAAAAGCTCGGGATCGAGAAGACCGCAATGATCCGCGTACGGGCCGGGATATCCTACGCTCTGACGGAGGCCATGGGGGACGGCCATTGCGGGCTGCCGCTGGAAGAACTTGTCCCGCTGGCGATCAAGCTGCTGGAGGTCCCGGACACGTTGATCCAGACCGCGATCGATCTCGAGATGACCGACGGCACGATCACAGCCGATACGGTTGCCGGAACGCCGTGTGTTTTTCTGAGCGGGCTTTATCACGCAGAGCGCGCCATCGCCGACCGGCTCAGATGTCTGACCGCCGGGCCAATGCCATGGCCGGACATAGATGCCGGCAAGGCGCTGCCCTGGATCGAGAGGAAGACGGGCCTGACCCTTGCCCACAGCCAGGCAGAGGCCATCCGCCTCGCCCTTCGCTCGAAAGTCATGGTGATCACCGGCGGCCCCGGTGTCGGCAAGACCACTATCGTAAACTCGATCCTGCAGATCCTGAGCGCGAAGGCGGTCAACCTGCTGCTCTGCGCCCCGACAGGGCGGGCGGCGAAGCGAATGAAGGAGGCCACTGGTATGGATGCCAGGACCATCCATCGCCTTCTCGAGATCGATCCGAAGTCCTTCGGCTTCAAGCGCAACGAAGACAACCCGCTGGAGTGCGACCTGCTGGTCGTCGACGAGAGCTCGATGGTCGATGTCTCGCTCATGCAATCGCTGCTGAAGGCCGCGCCGGATCGGGCCGCCCTGCTGATCGTCGGCGATATCGACCAGTTGCCATCCGTGGGGCCGGGTCAGGTCCTGGCCGACATCATCGGATCGGGGACAATTCCGGTTGTGCGGTTGACCGAGGTGTTCCGCCAGGCGGCCCGCAGCAAGATCATCACGAGCGCGCACCGGATTAACCAGGGCCAGATGCCAGACCTCACCCGACCGGACGGCGAGAGCGATTTCTATTTCGTCGGTGCCGCCGATCCCGAGCAGGCCGTCGCGCGCATCCTCGAACTGGTGAAGACACGGATCCCGAAGCGCTTCGGGCTGGATCCCATCCGAGACATCCAGGTCCTCTGTCCGATGAACCGCGGCGGTGTCGGCGCGCGCTCGCTCAACGTTGAGCTGCAGGCCGCCCTCAATCCCTCCGGGGACAACCGGATCGAACGCTTCGGCTGGACCTTCGCGCCCGGCGACAAGGTCATGCAGATCGAGAACAACTACGACAAGGAGGTCTACAACGGCGATATCGGCTACGTGGACCGCCTGGACGCGGAGGAAGGCGAACTGGTGGTCAATTTCGACGGCCGTGCGGTCAGCTACGTCTTCGGCGAGCTTGATGCGCTGGTGCCGGCCTATGCCGCGACGATCCACAAGAGCCAGGGATCTGAGTACCCTGCCGTTGTTATCCCGGTGCTGACCCAGCACTACGCGATGTTGCAGCGTAATCTGCTCTATACCGGGATCACCCGCGGCAAGCGGCTCGTCGTGCTTGTCGGCCAGCGAAAGGCCGTGGCCATAGCGGTGAAGAACGTTTCGGGACGGCGACGTTGGTCGAAGCTGGGCGAATGGCTGGTCAAGGCAGCGGCATCTTGATCACACTCAGGGACCTGGCAGACGACAGTCCGGCGCTGTTGACGAAGGCGACCTAATACCATCGCAGCGACAGTGTCGACCTCAAGGCGTCACTGCACCAGCTGCCAGAAGAAATGCTTGCGGCCATGTTTCGCTCTGAGGCGGGCGACGTAGGTATCATGTGCTTCGATCGCGCCGAAAGGGCAGAAGAGAGTGATGATGATCGAACGGGCCGCTGCCGGGACACCCCGAGGTGCTGTCAGGGCGTCACAGGTCGATAGTCTGATTGGGACCCGGCACGCGGACTTCATCAGGGCCAGCGGTCAAATGTACCGCGCACAAAGGCCGGACAAATGACCGCAACCTGCTTCGATCAAGATTGCTCAAAAAACCCCTTGCAAAACCGGAGCCGTCCACAAATGACAGCAACATCCCAAACTTTTGTGCTCGCATTCCCGGGTGCTCGAGCCACAATTTAGTGGTAAACTATACCGGCGCCATGGATTAAGTACGACTTGAGGTACGCTCGTCCAACGCCCCTAAAGCGCGCGGAATGCCTCCAGCGCCTTGCCCGCATACATAAGCGCCGGCCCCCCGCCCATCTCGACGGCGACTTCGAGCGCTTCAACCAGCTCCACCTCTTCCGCCCCGTGACGCCGCGCGCCATCCACGTGATAAAGGATGCAATCCTCACAGCCCTGAACCACGGCCACTGCCGTCGCGATCAGCTCCCGCTGCGCAGGCGAGAACCGCCCGCCGGCCGTGGCGGCTTTCGAGACTTTCGCGAAGCCTTCCATCAGCCCAGGCGAAGCCTTTGCGAAGGCCCCGATCCGCCCCTTGGCGGCGCTCAGCTTTTCCTTGGCATCCGTGCTCATTGTTCAATTTCCCTCTTTAAGAATTGTCACACCGGCGTGGTCCGCGCGGGCGATAGCCGTTCCACCGCCGCCACCACCTCGTTGAAATGGGTCACGGTCGCGTCGGCCTTGCCTTCGAGAGCAGCCGCATCCCCATAGCCCCAGCTCACGAGGATCGCAGGTATCCCGGCCGCCCGCGCCGCCGCTAGATCAACTTCGGAGTCCCCAACCAGAAGCGCCGGGTAATTCTCTGGCGTCTCCGCCGGCAAGCATCCCAGAAGATGCCGCGGATCAGGCTTCGCCGCCCCGAAGGTGTCTGGTCCTGCGACGACCGAGAAGGCTGAAATCAGCTTCAGATCGGCCAAAAGCCCCCGCGCGCTTGCTTCCAACTTGTTGGTGCAAACAGCAAGCCGCCACCCAGCCCGCCGAAGCTCGAGTATCGCGTCAAGCGCTCCCGGGTAGGGCCGCGTTTTGCGGCTGAGGTTCTGGGTATAGATCCGCATGAACCGATCGGTTGCCCGCGCGATTACCGCCTCCGACAGCGTAGGATCCCGCGTCAGAAGCCCACGCCGCACGAGGTTTGGAATGCCGTGCCCGATGAAGGACCGCCCGTGCTCGAGCCCTAGGGGCTTCAACCCTTGCTCCTCAAGAACCGCATCCAGAGAGTCGGCAAGATCCGGCGCACTGTCGACGAGTGTCCCGTCGAGGTCGAAGATCACCGTGCCACGCTGCCCGCCGGTCATCGCGACACACCCTCTGCAGATGTGACGAGCATCTCTCGCGCACGCGCCGCCACGCGCTCCGCCGTTATGCCAAAATGCGTGTAAAGCGCCTCCGCTGGGCCCGACGCCCCGTAACCGGTCATGCCCACGAAATCACCCGCCTCGCCCAGGATTCCGTCCCAACCGAACCGCATCGCCGCTTCGATCCCGATACGAACGCCGCCCTTCGGCCCAAGCACCGCCATCTGTGCCTCGACAGGCAGCGCCCGGAAAAGTTCCAGGCTCGGCATAGATACCACCGCCGTACCGATCCCTTCGGCCTCCAGAAGCCGGCGCGCGTCGTGGGCGATCCCCACTTCCGAACCGGTCGCGATCAGGGTGACCTGGCGCGCGCCCGCCCCGGCCTCCTCAAGCACATAGCCGCCCTGCGCCGACAGGTTCTCGGCCTGACCGCCTGTGCGCAGCACCTCCAGATCCTGCCGCGACAGCACGATCGCCGTCGGTCCGTCTCGGCGATCGAGGGCGATTTCCCACGCCTCCGCGGCCTCCACCGCATCGGCGGGGCGCAATACGACGATCCCTGGCGTCGCCCGCAGCATCGCAAGCGTTTCAACCGGCTGGTGCGTCGGCCCGTCCTCGCCCAGCCCGATCGAGTCATGGGTCAGCACATAGGTCACAGGCAGCCCCATAAGGCACGACAGCCGGAGCGCCGGATGCAGGTAGTTCGCGAAGACGAGGAACGTGCCCGCATAGGGCAAATATCCCCCGTGCAGCGACATGCCGTTCATGATCGCGGCCATCCCGTGCTCGCGCACCCCGTAATGGATGTACCGGCCCGTGAAATCGTCAGGCGTCACCGGTCGGGTTGCCTTCGTCAGCGTGTTGACCGATCCGGTCAGGTCCGCCGACCCGCCAATCAGGTGCGGTACCACGCCCGTCAGAACCTCGAGAGCGGCGCCCGAAGCCTTTCGCGTCGCCATCCTGAGGGAACCGTCGGCAGCCTCGGCCTGAAGACCGGCCTTGTGCGCGTGCAGCGCCTTGCGCCAGCCGCCCGGCAGATCGCGCGCCAGATGCGCACGAAACTCGGGGGCCCGGTCGGCAGCCTCGAGCCGCGCCTCCCATGCCAGCCGCTCGGACGCGCCGCGCCCGGCGGCCTCGGCCCAGGCCGCGCGTACATTCTCAGGCACTTCGAAGGGCCCGTGGCTCCAGCCAAGCGCTGCGCGGGCTCCCGCCAGTTCCTCGGCCCCCAACGGCGAACCGTGGCACTTCGCCGTACCGGATTTGGAAGGCGCGCCGTGGCCGATCGCAGTGCGGCAAGCGATCATCGTCGGCCGGTAGGAGGTTTTGGCCGTCTCGATTGTAGCGGCGACCGCCTCGGGATCGTGCCCGTCCACAGAATGCGTCGACCAGCCAGCGGCCTCGAAGCGCTTCCGCTGATCCTCCGAAGTCGCCATCGCGGTGCCACCGTCGATGGTGATCCCATTGTCGTCGAAGAGAACGATCAGCCGCTTCAGCCGCAGGTGCCCGGCCAGCGAAATCGCCTCCTGGCTGATCCCCTCCATCAGGCAACCGTCGCCGGCTATCACATAGGTGTAGTGGTCAACGATCTCGCCCCCGAACCGCGCCCGATCCATCTCTTCGGCCAGCGCCATACCCACCGCGGTGGCAATCCCCTGGCCAAGCGGGCCCGTCGTCGTCTCGATCCCCGCTCCATGGCCGTATTCAGGATGCCCGGCAGCAGGCGAACCGATCTGCCGGAAGTTCTTCAGTACTCCAATATCCCAGCCTGGATACCCGCACAGGTGCAGTAGAGAATAAAGCAGCATTGACCCGTGGCCCGCCGACAGAACGAACCGGTCCCGGTCCGCCCAATCGGGACATGCGGGGTCGAACTTGAGATGCTGTGTGAACAGAACGGAGGCCACATCCGCCATACCCATCGGCATGCCCGGATGGCCAGAAGCCGCCGCCTCCACAGCATCCGCCGCCAGAAAGCGGATCGCATTGGCCATCTCGGCATGGCTCGCCTGGGACATGTCGCGCATGGGGTCTCTCCTCGCCCTGTCGCAGGAATGCAGGCAGAGCCGTGTCAGTGAAACGGGGGCCGGGCAGATCAGCCGCCCGGCCTCTTGCGTCAGCCCGCCGCGCGGACTGTCCGCGTGATCAGGGTCTGAACGAGATCCGCCGCCTCAAGCTGCGGCAGATGCCCCGTCCCGGGCACCCGGTGCAGAGCCACGTTGGCCGGCACGCCCGCTTCGACATCGCGCATCGACAGGATCGCATCTTCGCGGCCCGTGATCACCGTGCAGGGGCCACGGAAGCGCCGCAGCGCCTCGCCGATCGAGAACAGTTGCGTCGATCCCTCGAATACGCCGCGGGCCACTGCGCGCTGCGCCTCGACCAGAAGCGGGTTTTCCCGTGCGGCCAAGGTTGCCCGCACCAGAACCGGTGCCAGACTCGCAGGATCGTACACCAACCGCCGCATCCACGCCGCCAGTGCAGGCTCGGATTGCGCCGAAAGGAACCCGTCGACGAACGCACCGTCCACGTACGCCCCCATTCCGGCGGGCGAAATGAGCGTCAGCGACCGCACATCAAGATCGCCCCGTTCGGTCACCACCGCCGCAACGGCCCCGCCGAGCGAGTGACCCACAAGGTGGATCCCGCCGCTGATCCCGTAGAGCGCCTGCCCCACGGTCTCGACAATCTCCTCGAACCGCTGCGCCCCGTTCTCGACCGATCCGCCGTGGCCCGGCAGGTCGAGCGCCATGATCGGAAGACCGACCGGCAATTGCCCCACCATCGGGCGCCAGGATGACAGATCCGCCCCGAAACCGTGGATGAACACGATGGGAGAGCCCTGGCCGTCGCGCAATGTCTTAAGCGTGATCGCCTCGCGCGCCGTCGCGGGGGCCCCGGCCCCGGCCTCCAGCGCCCGGGCCACGTCCTTCAGAACCACCGCGCCCACCGGGCCGGTGCCCTGAAGCCGCGCGATGTCTAGCCCGTGCTCCGCCGCCCTCCGCCGCGCGATGGGCGAGGCGCGCAGCACACCGCTGGCCGTGGCCATCGCGGGTGCGGGCGCCGCCACCGGCTCTGCTTCGGCGGCGGCAGGCTCAGGCGCCTCGGCAGCCGCCGCTGCCTCAGCGGGCACCGGGCGGGCTGCCTCCTCAACCGTCTCGCCCTCCGCGCCAAGATGCATCAGGGGTTCCAGAACCGTCGCGGTATCCCCCTCCTTAAAGGGAAGGCTGATCACCACCCCCTCTGCGAATGCTTCAACCTCGAAGCTCGCCTTCTCCGATTCCACGACGGCGACCAGATCGCCCTTCTTCACCGTATCGCCAAGCTTTACGTGAAGCTCGACCACCGTCGCCTCGGTCAGGTCCTGCCCGACCTGGGGGACCAGAATTGCCTCTGCCATGGCTCTAGCTCCTCATGCTGCTTGGGGCCGCGCGCGCTCGATCGCGCTGGCGACGAAATCCACCGTCTTCCGGGTGGCGGCCGCGAATTCCGTGGCGGTTGCGGCGAAGGCGCCGAACCGGGCAAATTCCTCGGGCTGCATACCGTCGAACTCATAGGCTTGCCGGAAGTAAGGCAGGCGCATGAGCTTCTCGATCACTTCCGCGGGCGCATCCTCGTCAATCGCCCGGGCATCAAAGGGCTCCATTCGGTCTTCCGCCTGCATCAGCTGCGCGATGTAGGACGGCGGGCACGTGTAGACGAAATCGCCGCCCGCGATCATCTGGATGTGGCCGCTTGAACACTTTCCGCCCTCGCCTTCGTCAATGACCCGCATGGAGCACTGGAGCATCTTCGAGGGATGGCCGGTGTCCTTGCCGTGCCGGTAGGCCCGCTTCAGCACCGCCATTTCGCCCAGGAGGATCTCCTGGGGCGACAGGTCGATCCCGCGAATTTCCGCCTGCGCCTTCAGATCGCCGATGTTTCCGAGGCGCGCCGACATATGAGTGATGACCGACCGCCAGCGAGACAGATCGATGCCCGCCGCGCGTGCCCGCTCTAGCCCCCGCGATACCGCGTTCATGCATGCCATGTATTGGGGAACGGTGAACGAGGTCGTGTTGTTGGTCGAGATGCCACGCGCGGTCAGTTCCTCGATCACACGGTAGCCTTCGGCGGAACCGGGGATCTTCACCATCAGGTTGGGCGCGAGCTTCGACAGCTCCAGCCCCTGCGACAGCATTCGGTCGTAGTCGCTTACGAAGCGCGGATCGACTTGGCCCGAGACATGGCCATAACGGCCGTCGGAGGCCTCGTAGACCGGGAGGATCATCAGCGCGCTTTGCCGCGATACCTCGAGATAGGTCTTCCAATAGATACCCTCGACATCGTCCTTGGGGTTCTCGGCCGCAATCCGATGGATCTCGCCCACCCAGAATTCGGGATCATTCTGGATCGCCTGCAGGGACAACGGCGGATTCGTCGTGACGCCGCCGAAGCCCATTTTTCCGGTCTTCCTGACCGTCTCGGGGTCGAGCAGCCGGGTAAGCTGCTCCTCCCAATCGGCCCGTTTCGCTTCGGGTGCCTTTTCAAGCACGCCACGCTTCCAATTTTCATAGACAAGCGGCGAGGAATCGAACCAGATCTCACACTCTGGATTGGTGGCGGCCAGCTTTTCGAGGATGTTCAGTGTCATCGGTTTGCACTCACTCGGCAGCTTGAGACACCGCGTCGAGGTGGAGCGACCGGCGCACGGCGGCGATCACGTCCTCCTTCTGCGGAACGCTGGCGGCTTCAAGCGTCAGGTTGAACGGCACGGGGATGTCGAGCCCGGCCACAATCTCCACCGGTGCGTCAAGCTCATAGAACGCCTCTTCCTGGATGATCGAGGCAATGTCCGAGGCCACGCCGCCACGACGGTTGGCTTCCTGCACAATCACGGCCCGGCGGGTCTTGAGCACCGAGTTCATGATCATTTCGCGATCGAGCGGCACCAATGTGCGGGGATCGATCACTTCAACCGAAATGCCCTGCTTTTCGAGCTCCTCGGCGGCAGCAAGGGTACGGGGGATCATGTTCGACCATGCAATGACCGTCACGTCTGTGCCTGCCCGCTTGATGTCGCCCACACCGAACTCGACGATGTGCTCGCCCTCGGGCACATGGCCCTTGGTCATGTAGAGATGCTTGTGCTCAAGGAACATGACGGGGTCATCCTGACGCAGGGCATACTTCAGAAGCCCTTTGGCATCGGCAGGTGTCGACGGCATGACCACGCGCAGGCCGGGAATGTGATAGAACAGCGCCTCGAGTGATTGGGAATGCTGCGCGGCCACGCCGCCACCCGTCCCGCCCTGGGTGCGCATGACGAAGGGCACGCGGCCCTCGCCGCCGGTCATCAGGCGGAATTTGGCCGCCTGGTTGACGATCATATCCATGCCGAGCATGGCGAAGTCGACGTAGAGGATCTCGACGACGGGCCTCGATCCGGCGATTGCGGCGCCGACACCGACGCCGATCATACCGGCCTCGGCGATCGGCGTATCACGCACACGGCCAGCTCCGTACTTAGAGAGAAGCCCTTCGGTCACCTTGTAGGAGCCGCCGCGCTCCGCGATGCCCTCACCGATGATGAAGACCTCGTGGTTGCGCGCCATTTCTTCGTCCAGCGCCTCACGCAGCGCGTCCCGGTACATGATTTCACGTTCAGCCATCGTTCGTTCCTCCCTCGTCCCGGGTGATCAGTAATTCGCCGCGAAGGCGCGGAATTCTTCGGGCGTCACTTCGCCCGAGTTCTTCGAGAACTCGACTGCATCGGCGAATTCCTTTGCGATCTCGGCCTCGATGGCCTCGATGGCCGCGTCATCCACATCCGCCATCTCCTTGAGAGAAGCGCGGGCACGGTCTACCGGGTCGCGGGCCATGTAATATGCCAGCTTGTCTTCCGGCATGTACTTGCCGGGATCGTTCACGTGGTGGCCCATGTGGCGGAAGGTCTTCGCCTCGATGAGCACCGGGCCCTTGCCCTTACGGCATGTCTCGGCCGCCTTGACCGTCGCCTCATAGACGGCCAGCGGGTCGTTGCCGTCCACCTGGTGGCTCTCCACCCCGATGGCGATGCCACGCTTGTAAAGGTCGGTTTCGCGCGTCGATTCCTCGATCTTGGTCGACACCGCGTACTGGTTGTTCTCGATCACGAGGATGAAATTCAGGTTCCAGATCGCCGCAAGGTTCAGACTTTCCATGAAGGTGCCGTTGTTCGACGCGCCATCGGTCGTGAAGGTCACCGTGACGGCATCCGACCCGCGCACCTGGCTTGCCAGTGCCGCGCCGACGCCCAACGGCGTGCCCGCACCCACGATCCCGTTCGCGCCGAGGTTGCCCACCGAGATATCCGCGATGTGCATCGAGCCGCCATAGCCCTTGCAGTAGCCCGTCTCTTTCTGAAGAAGCTCGGCCACCATCTTGTTCACATCCGCGCCCCAGGCGATGCAATGCCCATGCCCGCGATGGGTCGAGGCGATGTAGTCGCCCTCCTTCAGAGCCGCGCAAACACCGGTCGCGATGCCTTCCTGGCCCAGGTAGGGGTGGAAGTATCCCCGTATCAGGCCCTGCCGGTACAGCTTGATTCCCTCGGTCTCGAAAGTGCGGATCTTAAAGGCCGTGCGGAAAATTTTCTCCAAAAAATCCTGTGAGTAGGCGTTCTTCTGATTTGCCTTCGCGTTCATCGCTCCTCCCAACTCCGAGAGATTCGGAGAATCCATTGATTTACTGAAAAAATGCATACACCGCCATGCAAAGAGTGTCGAGAAAATTTTTTGCAGAATTGGCGGTTTTCAGAATATAAGCGGCGCCGGAAAATCGCACCAAAGTCAGCGTATTTTTATGTTTTTTTATTTACTTTCAGTATTTTACGCGGAGAATCGCGGAAACTGCGCTGATCGGCCACCCCCGACCAATCTTGAAAATTGCTTTCCAACTGTGGTCATTCGCGGTAGGAAAGAGCAGGAAATCAAGGTGAATCGATGAATGAAACATCGTTTTCGGGGGCAGCGGGGGGCGACCTCGTTCACAGGATTCAGGAACGTTACAGTTCCCTCCGCAAATCCGAGAGGGTGGTCGCCGATTACCTTCGGGAACATTCCGGGGAAAGGGTAAACTACTCGATAACCGATTTCGCCCAGATCCTCGGGGTCAGCGAGGCCACGATCAGCCGGGTCAGCCGCGCTCTGGGCTACAAGGGCTACCCGGACCTAAAGCTGTCGATGGCCGAAAGCTCCGGCACGCGGGCGAGCATTCCGAACATTCCCGAGGAGATCGACCAGAGCGACACGCTGATCAGTACGAGCTCCAAACTCGCCAATCTCCTGGCACAAAGCATCCTGGGCACCCAGCGCATGCTTGACGCCCAGACGCTCGAGGCTTGCCTTGACGCGATCCGGAACGCCCGCCGCATGGTCCTAATCGGTGTCGGCGGAGCGGCGGCAATCTGCGAGGAAACCGCCCACCTGTTCATCAAAGCTGGAGTCGACGCGGTCGCCTATAACGACGCCTATACCCAGGTCATCGCGGCGGCGAACCTTGAACCCGATTGCCTGATGATCGGCATCTCGCACACCGGCACGACTCAAGGGGTGGCCAAGGCGCTTACGCTGGCCCGCCGGAACGGGGCAAAGACCATCGCGATCACCAGCGATCCCGCCTCAGCTGTCGCAAGTGCGGCCGGACTCGTGCTGACCACGTGGAACTCGCAAACCCCGAGCGTGCCGCTCTACGGCGATTTCTTGGAGGGCCGGATCAGCCAGCTTTTCCTGATCGACCTGCTCTACCTCGGCTTCATCTTCGAGGACGAGGGCGACCACGCCGCCCATCTGAAGATGACGGCCCAGGCGCTGCGTGAGTATTACAGCGCAAGAACCGAGCTCGACGGCTGAAGCGACTGACTTCAACCGCGATACTCCATGACCGTCAGCCCGGCATTGAAATCGGTGCAGCAAACGATCCCGTTCCGGTCAACGTACACATCCGCCGAATGCAGAACGGCGGGCCGGTTCGGGCGCGGATCGACCATGCGCGCGGGCGGTTGCGGCACACAGGCCCCCACCTCTTCGGGGCGCAGAGGGTCGCGGATGTCATACACCCTCACCCCCGCATTCTGGTAGGTCGCGAAAATCAACTCCTCACTCTGGAACGTGCCGGGCCGGTTCTCGTGAATGTTGTGCGGCCCGAAATGCCCACCAACCTTCAGGTAGTCGGTGTCGTCGGGCGCGGAGAAGGTCGCGATGCTGATCGGGTTTGACGGGATCTGGTTGTCGAACACCCATATCGGCTTGAACCCGTCCTCGCCATCGTCCAGCACCGTCTCGTCCACCACGATCAAAAGATCACGCCCCGGCAGGGGGAGCGCGTTGTGTGTCCCGCCCCCGAAGGGCGGCGACCACACCTTGCGGGTGATGAGTTTAGGATCGCTTCGGTTCGACACATCGACAACGGCGAGGCAGGCGTCCCGCCAGGAGCAATAGGCCACATCCCCGTGAACGATCGGATGATGCAACCCGAACCGGCCTTGGGGAAGCGGCCAGTCGGGTACCTCGCCCGCCGCCGCATTCATTCCCGGAAGCCAGAACCGTCCGGCCATTCGGGGCCGTGTCGGGTCGGCCATATCGATCGTGATCAGGATGTAGTCGGTGAATCCATCTAGCATCGCCGAGGCGTAGGCCCATCGTCCGCCGGTATACCAGATCCGGTGCAGCCCGCTGCCCTCGACAGGCATGAACCCGATCTGCCGCGGCGCCCCGGGGGTCGACAGATCGTAGACGGCCATTCCCGCAGACCAGTCCCTAGCGCCGCCCGCATGCTGGTTGACCGCGCCCTTGTAGTAGGCCTTTTCGTCGGCCATGTCGGCCTGCGCGAACATGTCCTTGTTGTGAATCACCAGAAGCAGGCCGTCCGCCGCCTGAAGGTGTAGCGTC
The DNA here is from genome assembly GCF_032586175.1 of Ovoidimarina sediminis. Classification (NCBI taxonomy): domain Bacteria; kingdom Pseudomonadati; phylum Pseudomonadota; class Alphaproteobacteria; order Rhodobacterales; family Roseobacteraceae; genus Ovoidimarina; species Ovoidimarina sediminis. The sequence goes on along the minus strand of NZ_JAWHTE010000036.1, from coordinate 11,157 downwards.
CATGTATTCGGCGGCGCGGGCACGTATGCAACGGCCTTGGGCGCGCGTGGATCGCGCACATCGACGATCGAAAAGCCCTTGGAAAAGATATGCCCGACATAGGCATATCCGTCCTCGACCATCACCTGCACGCCATCGGGCCGCCCGCCCTGATCGGAATGGCCGAGAATAGCCATGTTGCGCGCATATATCGGGGTCAGGGGATCGGTCATAAAAAAAGAAGCGCCCGGCTCTGGGAGGTCAGCCGGGCGCAGTCCGGGGTCACGCGAGCGTCCTCAACGGGATTGTTCGAGGACGAAAATCTGCGGCGTGCCCGCCGGTGGGAGATCTGCAAGATCAAGCTCAAGCTCCGGCCCGCCCACATGGGTCACACGGTCTTCCGGAAAGCGCTTGGTGAAGGTCTCGACAGGCTCGATATCTAGCACGCCCTTGGGGCTGTAGTAATGCATGGGGATCACCGCGCGCGGCTTCACCCGCTCGATCACAATGTCCAGATCGTCAAGCGCGATGGTCGCGTGCTCTCCCGTCAGCGCCAGCAACAGGTCCACCTCGCCATCAAGGGCATCAAGATGCTCGGGCGCCACCGGGTTCCCGATATCGCCCATGTGCAGAACGCGGATGCCATCCAGCGTGAAGTGATAGAGCGCGTTGGCGTCAGGATCGCGCTGGAAATACTTCTGAAAATCGAAGGTCATGCTTTCCATCGCCGGGAACGAGCGGATCTTCAGCCCCTTCACTTCGCCGCCCTCGGGCGGGATCTCCAAGGCGTTAACCACCGCAGGCCCGCCCGTCACATGGCTTGCATCGCAGTGAAAATCGTCCGTAGCCGAACTCATGATCACGATATCCGCGGGCTCTCCGATCGGGTCGAACTTCGAGATCGACGGCGTATAGGGGTCGGTCACGACCGATAGCCCGTCTCCTTCGAGGCGAAAGCTCGCATGGGCGTAGAACTTGATCTTCATCTGCCTTCTCCCTTTTGGCCGGGGCCTCAGCCCGCGGCCTTCTCGCCCACGAAAAGCTCCCAGCTTTCCACGAGGTCATCCTGTTTTGCCGAGAAATCCTGCAGATGCGGGCTTTCCATATGCGCCTCCCAGAGCGGGCGGTTTTCCCAGTCCTCCACGAAGATCACGTGCCCCGGGTTCTCGTGCGAGCGGTGCATCTCGTATTTGAGGCAGCCCTCTTCATTGTGCGTCGGCTCGACCAGCGCGCTGAGCGTGTCGAACAACGCCTCTTCCTTGCCCGGCTTGGCCTTGAGCGTGGCGATCACGGTGAGTGTCATCAGGCGTTCTCCCTGTCCTTGACGATCGATTGGCAGAGGTCGAGGTCGACGCCCTGGTCGAGATCCGACGCCACCTTGTCGGCGCCAGTGAAATCCTCGTCCCCGGTGTAGGTCGACACCGTGACGATGCAGTTCATGCCCGCGGCCTTGGCCGCCGTCAGCCCGATATGGCTGTCCTCGATCACCACACAGGCGGCAGGATCAAGCCCAAGCTCATCGGCGGCGAGGTCGTAGACCGCAGGGTCGGGTTTCTTCTTCGGCACCATATCGCCTGCGAAAATCGGGATCCGCGCCGCGCGCTTTTCGCCCAGAAGCACCCGCACAACCGCACCCACAGCGCGCTCGTTGGAGGTGGAACAGATCGCAACCTGCATACCCGCGCCAAGTGCGGCATCCACCATCCGCGCAACACCGGGGCGGAGCGGCAGCGCGCCGCCCTCGATCAGGTCCATGAAGGCGTCGGTCTTCACCTTGTGCAGCCGCGCGATCAGGTCGCCCCGATCGGCCCCATCTGGCCAGCCGGTCTCGTCGAAGTGGCGCGTCATCCGCTCCTTGCCGCCGCCGGTGGTCAGAAGCTCGCCATAGCGCTCCACATCCCACTCGATATCCAACCCGGCCTCCCGGAACGCGTGGTTGAACGCGATCCGGTGGCCGTCCCGTTCGGTATCGACCAGCACGCCGTCGCAATCGAAGATCAGGGCCTGCATGTCATGCGGCATCCGCCGCCTCCTCTGCCCGGCCGTCCGAGCCGAAGGTGCGGATCATCGCCATCACGTCGGCCTTCATGGCGTCACGCTGCGCGATGATGAAAGGCAGAGGCTCGCCCAGCTTCGGCTTTTCCTCACGCAGGTCGCAGAACCCGTCGATGAAAAGCCGCTTGTGCCCGGTCGAGATGTTCACCTTCGCGCAGCCCGAGGCGATGCAGCGGTGGAACTGGTCCGTGCTGAGACCCGTCCCCCCATGAAGCGCGATCGGAATGTCGATCGACTGCGTGATCCGGTCCAGCAGGTCATAGGCGATCTTAGCCTCGCCCTTGTAAAACCCGTGCGCCGTCCCGATCGCGGGCGCGAAGACGGCAAGGTCGGGCATCTCCTTGCAGAAAGCGATGCACTCGTCGAAATCCGCCAGCCGCGACTCGTCGTCATTCACCACCTTGTCGTCCTCGACCCCGCCGATCGCGCCGATCTCGGCCTCAAGCCCAACGCCCGCCGAGGTGGCGATCCGGTAGGCCTCGCCAGATTTCGCAAGGTTTTCCTCGAATGGCAGGCTCGAGCCATCGAACATCACCGAGGTCCAGCCCGCGTCGATGCAGCGCTTGATGACCTCGAGGTCGGTGCAGTGATCGAGGTGCAGCGCAACAGGCACCGTCGCATCTTCGGCCAGCATCCTGACCCAGGAGCCGACCGGTTTCGCACCCCAGTACTTCACCGTCTTCACCGAAACCTGCACGATGATCGGCGCGTTCAGCTCGCTCGCCCCGGCGACGATTGATGCGGCAGAGTTGTAGTCGATCATATTGTAGGCGGCGATACCGTAGCCGTTCGCACGTGCGTGACGAAGCATCGGCCCCATCGGAACGAGAGCCATGGGTCAGTCCTCTCATGAAAATTCGAGGGCGCCGCACGCGCGTGGCGCGGCGCCCGGGTGGATTACATCTTCGTTTCGTCCACCAGTGCTGGGTGGAACAGACGGGTGCGGCCCGCGGCCTTCGCCTCGTTGTCGAACACGGTGCCCTGCGGCGCCGAAACGATCTCAAGCTGCATGCCCCAGGGCGCCATGAAATAGCACCAGGTCAGGCCGATATTCGGGCCCTCGGTATAAGCCGTGGGCTCGCCCAGCACATCAACACCGTTGTCGTGCAGAAACTGGATCGCCGCGTCCATGTCATCGACGTAGAACGCAAGGTGATGCCCGCCGATATCGCTGTTCTTGGGCGGCGTCTGCGCCTGGTCGGGGGCCTCGTACTGGAAGATCTCCAGGTTCGTGCCGTTCCCGCAGCGCACGTAGCGGAATTCCTTGATTACACAGCTGTCGTCGACGCGCAGGTGCTTCGACATCCAGTCGCCTTCACCCTTGAAATCCTTCGCAGCGGTGTAAAGCACCTCTGCGCCAAGGATCTTCTCGAAGAAGTCACAGGCCTCGTCGATATCGGGCACTGTAAACCCGATGTGCTCCATTCCGCGCATTCCGGGCATTGGCATGGTCTCTCTCCCCTTATCCGGTGTCCGTTGAATTACTGGTATTTCTCGGCGAACTCGTTGAGCGCCGCGTATTGCCCGGCATTCGCCATCGCTTCGTATAAGCCGCGATAGATGCCATGCTGTTCGTCATAGAGATTTCGCAGCTTCGCGTTGGGCTCGAACTCTCCCTCGACGGCGACCATCGCGTCGACGGCCTCCTCAATGCTGCCGAAGGCGCCAGAGCCGTAGGCGCCCAGGATCGCGGCGCCCAGCACGGTGCATTCGCGCTCGCGCGTCACCTTCGCGGGCTGGCCGATGATATCGGTCATGATCTGCACGAAGCCATCCGACTTAGTGCCACCGCCGGTCAGGCGGAAATCGGTGATGCCTCCATCCACGTCGGTCTGGAACGCATCGAACACCATCCGCATCTCGTTCGCGCAGCCTTCCAGCAACGCGCGAATGAGGTCGGCGCGCTCGTGATAGAGCCCGAGGCCCAGGAACCCGCCGCGCGAATAGGCGTCGTAGTACGGTGTCACCTGGCTCGCCATGAAGGAATGGAAGAGAACGCCGTTCGCCCCAGGGCGCGAATTCTGGGCCTGCTCGACCATCACCGAATAGACGCTTGTCTTGCGCTTTTCGGCGTCGTCAAGCTCGTTCCGGCCTAGGTGGTCACGCCACCAGCGCAGACACGCACCAAGACTGAAGGCGCCGCCCTCGATATCCCAGGCGCCTGGCACGCCGTGCCCGCCCCACCAGAGGTTATGGCCTTTTATCCGCTCTAAGCTGTCGAGATGCGCGACCATCACACCCGCGGTGCCAACGGTGAATTCGGCCATGCCCTGCTTGATGACGCCCGCGCCGATCGCGGCGCATTGCTGGTCCCCCGCGCCACGGCAGAGGATCAGGCCCTCGGGAAGGCCAGTCTCCTCGGCGGCCTTTTTCGACAGGGTGCCCGCCCGGCCCGAGGGGATGCCCACAGGCGGCAGCCGGTCGCGCTCGATCCCGATCACGCCCAGGATCCGGTCCGACCAGTCGAGATTGGCGATGTCCATCATCCCGTTCAGGGTCAGCGAGGCGGGATCGGTCGACCAGTCGTCGGCCCCCATTCGGAAGAGGAAATACTCCTGACCGTTCGCGAACCACCGGGTTTGGTCGAAATCGGCCTTCCGCTTGTCGGCGAGCCACGCGATCTTCGCCGCCGTCCAGAGCGGGCTGACCTGCATGCCGGTGTGAAGCTGGTGCTCGTTCTCGCCGGGGAATTCCTTGTTCAGCCCGTCGACATACTTCAGCGCCCGGCCGCAGTTCCACACGATCGAATTGCCGATCGGGGTCTTATCGTCGTCGAGCATGGCGAAGGTGCCCCGCTGGCTCGACAGGCCCAGCGAATGATAGGCCTCAGCCGGCAGATCGGCCTGCGCGACGGCCTGCTTGCAGGCGCTGCAGATCCCCTGCCAGACGGCCTCCATATCCTGCTCGATCCAGCCCGGCTGGGGCGAGTTGCAGTCGTATTCCTTGTAGCCGTGGCCAACGGCGCGGCCCGCTTCGTCGAAGATCATCACGGTGCAGCCGGTGGTGCCTGCATCGACCCCGACAAATACTTTCTTGGCGTTCATTGTCTTCCTCCCTCCTGCCCGGCAGGCAGGTCTTTCAACCACTCCGAAAGGCCCGCCAAAAACGCACGGCGCGCGCTGGCCTCCTCCTCCGTCAGTTCCGCCAGCAACGCCTCCTTGCCAGCAAGCACATCTTCCGGCGCACCCCGCACCGTCCCCTGGGCGGCAGGGCGCGTGTCGGCGTCCCCGTCCCAGCCCGTGTTTACGGCAAACCCGTAGCGCGCCAGGTCATCGGGCCATGTCGCGTCCATCACGACAGACACATCCCCGTTCCACGCCCGGACCCAGCAGTGCACATCCCGGATACCGCCCGTCTCGCACGTCGCCCGCAATGCCTTCGGCATCGTCGGATGCGCCGGCACGGCGGCGGCGAAATCGCACTCCACCATTTCCACCTCCGCAGGCACGCCGAGGCCCCGCAGGAGATCGCGCAAAATAATATGCCGCGCCGTACAAGCCCCGCGCCCGGTCCGAAGCGCCTGAAGCGGCGTCCGGTCGGAGCCCGAGAAATAGGGCATCGCCCGAACCGCGTGATAGGCCTCTACAGCCCCGGACCAGCCCTGCCCGCGCATGCTGGTCGCGGCAAAGTGCGCCAGCATGGCGGGATAGTCCCCGCCTTCGCCCGCCGACCCGGTGGGCCCGGCCGAAGAGAGAAGGGCATCAGAAGTAGGCATGCCCGTCGCCCGCGTCGAAGACGTGCCACTTGTCGCGGTTCACGGTAAGGTGGCAGGTCTCACCCGGGTTGCCGACGAATTCGGGCGTCGTCTTCACCCGGATCCGGCTGTCGGCCAGTTCCACCTCGACCAGAAGGTCGCCGCCCAGAAGCTCGTTCACGAAGATCTCGCCCTCGATGCTCGCCTCGTCCGGCTTCGTCATCGAAATGTCGAGCGCATCGGGACGCACGCCCATCCGCGCGGTTCCCAGTGCCGCGGCGCCATTAAGCTGGCGCGCCTGGTGGGGCAGAAGCGGGATCTCGAAATTCTTGTGCTTGAGGTTCACTCCATCCCCCTCGCCCACCACGTCGCAGGTGAGAAAGTTCATAGCAGGTTCACCCACGAAGCCCGCAACCCACGCGTTGACCGGATGGTTGAAAATCTCACTAGGCGTGCCCCATTGCTGCAGCTCGCCGTCATGCATGACCGCGATGTAATCGGCCATCGACAGCGCTTCGAGCTGATCGTGGGTCACATAGATCATCGTGGTGCCCAGCTGGCGCTGCAGGTGCTTGATCTCGCCGCGCATGTGCGCGCGTAGTTTGGCATCGAGGTGCGCAATCGGTTCGTCGAACAGGAACAGCTTCGGTTCCCGCACGATCGCCCGCCCGATCGCTACCCGCTGCTTCTGACCGCCGGAAAGCTCGTGCGGCCGGCGCTCCAGAAGGTGATCGATCTCCAGAAGTTTCGCCGCCGAAGTGACCCGGTCCTTGATCTGGGTGTCGTCCGCTTTCCGGAGGCGAAGCGGGTTCGCGATGTTCTCGAACACCGTCTTATGCGGGTAAAGCGCGTAGTTCTCGAACACCATCGCCACGTCGCGGTCCTTCGGCGCCAGGTCGTTGATCCGCACGTCGTCGAAGTGGATGTCGCCCGCCGAGATATGCTCGAGTCCCGCGAGCATCCGCATGGTCGAGGATTTGCCGCAGCCCGACGGGCCGAGGATAGAAACGAAGCTGCCATCCGGGCAGGTAATATTGAGGTCTTTCACGGCCGGCGTGTCGCCGTAGTACTTCCAGACATTCTTGATGGTAACGGTGGCCATCTCATGTTCCTCCCAAGAGAGCGGTGATGTGGGGCCCCGCGGCTGCGAGGCCCGCACGGGTCATTCCTTGACGGCACCCATGGTGAGGCCGGTGACGAGGTACTTCCGGATCACGAGACCAAGAAGCATCATTGGCGCTGTAGTCACGACGCCCGCGGCCATGATCGAACCCCACTGGATGTTTTGGGGCTGAACCAGCTCGCGCGTCGCGACAGGCAGGGTCTTCGCGCCGCCCGATCCGATGATCGCCGCGAACAGGAAGTCGTTCCAGGCGAAGAGGATACACAGCACCACGAAGGCACCGATCCCGGGCGCAACCAGCGGCAGGATCGACACGAAGGCCTGAAAGCGCGTCGCACCGTCCACCATCTGCCCTTCCTCGATCGCGTAGGGCACGTTGTCGAAGAACCCCTTCAGGATCCAGATCGCGAAGGGCAGGTTGAAGGTAGTGTAGGCCAAGATTAGGCCGGGCAGCGTGCCCACAAGATCGAAGGTCCGGAAGATCGAGTAGAGCGGCACCATCACCGCCACCACGGGCGCCATCCGGGTCGAGATGATCCAGAAGAACAGGTCCTGCTTGCCCCGGAAATCCACCCGGCTCAGGCTGTAGGCCGCGAGTGACCCGAAGATCACCGACACGATCGCCGATCCTCCCGCCGCGATCAGGCTGTTCGCCATGTAGCGGCCGAAATTCCCGTCGGCGAAAAGGCTCGTGTAGTGCTTGAAGGTGGGCGTGAAGTCGAAGAAAACGCCAACCCCGGACCAGTCCCCGACTTCCGGCAGCTGAAAGGCATCCAGCAGATCCTTGAACGAGGACGTGAACATGATCACGAAAGGCAGAAGCGTCCAGACCAGGTAGAAGACCAGGAATGCTCCGGCGGTGATCCGCAGCGCCTTTTGCGCCGGGCTGTCGTAGTGGACGACGTCTTGAGAGGCCATGGGATCAGCTCCTTCCGGACTTGGGTTTGTCGAAGACACGGACCAGGATCATGCCCAGGATGATCGTCACGAGCAGAAGCGTAAGGGCGATCGAGGCACCACGGCCGAGTTTGAAGAACTTGAAGGCAACTTCGAACAGGTACACCGGCAGGATCTTCGTCGCGCTTCCCGGCCCGCCGCCCGTCAGGACGAGGATGTGGTCGATGAAGCGGAAGTTATCCATGAACCGCAGCAGTACGGCGATCAGCAGAACCGGATAGAGGTTGGGCAGCGTGATTGCGAAGAAGTTCCGCAAGGGCGACGCACCGTCCACCATGTTGGCTTCCAGCTGGTCGCGCGGCACTTTCTTCAGGCCGGCAAGCGCGATCAAGGTGATCAGCGGCGTCCACTGCCAAACGTCCACCAGGACGATGGCGTACATCGCCGTGTCGGCACTCGCGAGGATCGACGCATTGTCCAGGATCCCGAGGCTCTGGAAGATCCAGTGATACCAGCCGAAGGTGCCGTTGTAGAGGAAGAGCCACAGAAGCCCCGCCACGGCCGGCGCCATCATCATCGGCATCAGGAGCGCCGTGACCAGGAATTTCTCGTATTTGTTGTTGTTGACAATCACGGCCAGCATCAGCCCGATCGTCAGCTGCAGCCCAAGGCACATGGCGCTGTATTGCAGCAGCAGCACCCAGCCGTCGAGGAAGCGTGCGTCCTTCGCCAGGCGGGCGTAGTTCTTGAAACCAACCCATTCGCCACCGGAAATGTCTACATCCTGAAGCGACAGCACGATCAGCCAGAAGAACGGATAAAGCGAAATAAACGCCAGGATCGCGATAGCCGGGGCCATCAGGTACAGGTAATAGCGCTTCGGCGCGGGCGGGTTGAAGCTCCGCGGCTTGGGCTTCGGATCGGAGATCGGGCGGGCTTCTACCTCGCTCGAATGCTCCCGCGCACGGAACAGGTCGCCGGTAAGGCCTGACGCTCCCCCTCCGAAATGCGTTGCGTCTGTCATGTCATAGCTCCCGACTGAAGCGCGGGTACGCGCCGTCCCAGCCCATGTCCGAGTTCAGGAAGGTCCGGCGGCCACGGGGGCGGCCGCCGGGTCTGCGCGTCTGGGATCAGACGTCGTTGAGGAAGTCGAACTGCTCTTTCATCGCGCTCGCGGTCTCTTCCGGCGTCGTTTCGCCGGCCAGCATGCGCTGGGTTTCTAGCGCGAGGATCGAGTAGTACTCGTTCGCTTCGGGGATCTTCGGGCCGAGCACGAAGTGCGGGTCCTTAATCCCGTAGTTGTAGACGGCGTCGAAGGTAAGCGCGTTGGGCATCGTGGTCGGGCGCGACTGCGCCGCTTTCACGTCTTCGCGATCAAGCACCGATTTTCGCGTGGGCGTTCCACCCAGACCGGCCAGAACATCGTACTGGATCTGCTCGCTGGTCGACCAGATGGCGAACAGGTACGCCGCGCGCTGCAGGTCTTCCGAAGCGTTGGCGTTGATGCCGATGCCGCCGATACCGCAGTTCGTGCCGTTGACGTTTGGACCACCGGTAAGGTTCCATTCCGGATCGCCCTTCGGGCACGGCGCATAGGCCGTCTTGCCGCCCGCTGCGACAGAAGTCTCTGGGTTTTCCACCGACGCGGCGAACTCGTGATACTGAACCTGCATCGCGATGTTGCCCGACTGGTAGACGGTGTTCAGTTCCAGCGTGCCGTTGGCGAGGTTGTCGGGATGCGAGGCGTCGCCAAGCTCCTTGAACTTCTGCAGCATGAGAACCGACTGCTCGTCGCCCCAGTTGGTCGGCCCGGGTTCTTTAGAGCCCAGCTTGTCGTCGATCGGGAAGTCGATCCACTGGCCGTGGCTGAAGAGCATCCGCTGGATGTCGAGCTGCGTGGTCCAGGCAAACGATCCCTGGTGCTGCGCATAGCCATACGGCACGTCCGCCCCGCCTTCGCGCAGCGCCTTGAAGAACTTGGCGAAGTCGAGAACCTGCTTCCAGGTCGTGTCGGCGGTGTATTCCAGGCGATAGCCGTACTCGGCCTCGAAGTCCTTCGAATACTGCTCGAACAGGTCCTGGCGATAGAAGGTACAGGCCACGGCGCAGTCATAGGGCAGCGCGATTATCTTGCCTTCTTCATAGAAACGGCCGCAGGCCGACAGGAAGTTCTCGAACCAGGCGTCATCGCCGTAGCCCGCGGGATCCTGCGGCAGGGTGTCGTCACCGAACATCGACGACAGGTCGACGTAGAAGTCCGCAAAGGGCGCGCCGATCGGCTTGTCCTGAACATAGTTCAACACATAGTCGGCCTTGCCGCTCCGAAGGTCGATACCGGCCTTCTGTTGCACGACCGGGAGGTCGTCGGTCAGAATCTCGACCTCGATACCGGTCTTCTCATAGAAAGCCTGGATGTTCTCGCGGATCGCGAAGGACGGCGGGGTGTTTTCCGAAAGGAAGGTCAACTTCGACCCGGCATATTGCTTCCACTTGGCCTCATCCGAGGACTGCGCCTGTACGGGCGAGCGCATGATGACCGAGTTCATGCCGACGGCAAGCGAGCCCACGCCGAGCATACTCGCAGCGGATCCACCAAGCTCGAGAAAGCGGCGACGGCTGACCTTCGAGTACATGGCGTTTTTGGGTTTGTAGAACATATCTCTCTCCCTGTGGTGGCGACGAGTGGTCAATCCGACCCTGTCGGCGCGCCCTCCGGAACCGTCTGACCTTCCCGACACCATGGTCGGAGCGCGGATGATTCCCCCTGCACGCACTGGGAAGCTAGCAATCGTCAAAAGTTTTGTAAATAATTTTCTTCTCTATAATTATCCTTATTTTCATGACTCATACTGATAGCAAACGCAAACACCATGCAGATTTGACTTTGCTTTTTCGTAAAGTGATCGATTTATGTAAGTAATTTCCCTTGCATTCGGAAAATATTTTTCTCAGAATCGCTTTGTTGGCACAGTCGCCTTGCCAGGAGGCCCCGCCCCATGCATTCGATGGATCTGACACTCCCCGGCCAGCGCCACCCCGAAAAGGCGCACCGGGCCGACAACCCCCAGCCGAAGAAGCCCGACTGGATCCGGGTGAAGGCACCCGTGTCCGCAGGCTACCGGAACACCCGCGCAATCATGCGCGAGCACAAGCTCGTCACCGTCTGCGAAGAGGCCGGCTGCCCCAACGTGGGCGAATGCTGGAGCCAGGGTCATGCGACCATGATGATCATGGGCGAGATCTGCACCCGGGGCTGCACCTTCTGCAACATCGCCACCGGCAAGCCGCAACTCCTCGATTCCTTCGAGCCGGGGCGCGTGGCCCACGCGGTAGAGACACTGGGGCTCAATCACGTCGTCATCACCTCGGTGGACCGCGACGATCTCGACGACGGAGGGGCCGAACACTT
>NZ_JAWHTE010000035.1:0-27972 GCF_032586175.1 Ovoidimarina sediminis | reverse complement strand
CTATACTCACCCGAAGAGTGTTGGAACTACTTCAGGGCTGCCGGATATGTCTCAGGTTAAAGGCCGGATGCTTTAGTCGAACGCGCTATCGCCTGGGCATGATGTAGGGTGTCAGGGCTGAAACATCGGAAAGCTCACCCCAAGCGCCCAAGCAAGAGTGAAGCCAAGAACAAGGCCGGGGGCCAGTGGTCCGGCCCTTTTGCCGACGGCGTGACCAAGGGTTCCGAATACGAGGTAGAACAGCACGACAACCGGCGCGATCATGAGAAGGAAGAACAACCTGTCGAAATCGAGTGCGACGGCGAGACCAAGTGACAGGAGGAACGCTCCGTGTACTGCGAGCCGCTTCGCGAGCGTTGCGCCGTAGGAAAGACGCGCATCGGCGAGGAAGAACAGCACGGCACCAAATGCCAGCGCAGCCAGGATCCCGCGCCGCTCCGCCACCAGCCAGAAATTTGCGGCATATCGATCAAGTGAAATACCGATCGCAATCGATGCTCCCACGAGGAACAGGACTGCCAATGCGTCGATCCGCCCGAGTCCCATCCCCCAGGCCCATAAGAGGACAAGCTGAATACCTCCATAAAGCGCAAGATGAAGCGCGAGGTGATCAGCCACGAGGACGGGCAGAAGCCCGGGATCTAACAAGAGAGCAAGCGGTGGCGACAACAGGGCAGGAACAACAGTTACAAGCGCCAGTCGTCCGATTGTGAGTTGCCTCAAAGGAGCCGCTTTGTCTGGCAAGAGGCGGGCGAGACAGACCAAGAGCCAGAGCAATCCTGCGATCAATACCAGGAGTGCCTGCCCCGTTGGCAGAGTTGAAGAGGCCGTCGTTCCGCGTCCGAAGCTCCGATCCAGCCAGGCGACCGCCTCGGTGCGGGCAACCCGGCTATGCAGGATTGAGACATGATCGGCCCATGGCGCTATCGTAGATTTACGAAGCACTCTTTCAGACTTTGCAATTACACCTTCGCTCGCCTCGGGGTCGACCATGCGAACGGCCTGCAGCGCAAAAGCCCGCAGCCAGCTCTCGGCCGCCCCGGTGATCAGCAACAGGTCACGGGGGGTTTCCTCGTCAATAGCCTCCGAAAAAGCGGAAAGAAGCACAACGGGCCCAATGTTCGGCTGTTCCTCGGCAACCCGAACCAAGATATCGGTGGCCATTGAATGCCCGAGCAATGCGACCTTCGCGTCATCCCCTGCCGCGGCTTGGACAACTGCCTTTGTCTGATCTATGAGAAGCCGGGTCGTGCCATCGACCGATGTCACGTCGCCTGAAAGTGGGTTCGGATGCCGCCCATGACCGAGAAAATCGAATACATGCGCCCTGTATCCCGCTCGGGCGAGATCGAGCGCAAACGCCTGCATCATTGTCGATGATCCGGCGAAGCCATGCGCCACGACAACTGCGGGCCCTTGAGAGCCCGCTTTGGCGTAAACGGTTACTGGTGTAGAGCCGACTGCGGGGGCAGTAGCCTCGATTCCCCAACGTGCGCTTTCAAGCACCCAGGCCGAAAGCAGGACGAGTGCGAGCGCCAGGTACGCTCCGTTACCGATCTGTTTCCACCACGTCATGGGTGAAAGAAGTCAACGCTCAGGTTCGCGGGTCAAGCCCTGCGCTCACACGTCGCGGCGCGCTCGAACAGCATCAGTAGGTTTCTGACTTTTTGCGATCACCCTACGTTGGAAATCGTCAAATTCCCTTCGTGTCAGAGCGCAGCCTTTCGGGGCTGGTCGTCCCGTGCGGCGTCCAACTTCGCATCCTCCCCGATCCCCGTCCCTTTCCATAGAGCAAAAACGAGAAGGCCTTGGAGGCCAATTTTCATTGCGTGCGTTGCCCCACCGGGGATTTCAACCGTCTCGCCCGGTCCGGCATCGCGTGGCGTCCAGCCTTGCACCTCAAAGCGTGCACTGCCCTTTAGCACCAGATAGATCTCCGACGCTGGATGGGAGTGTGCGGGATACTGCAGGGCAGGGCCCCAAAAGCCAACGAACGCCCGTAGTTCATCGGTTATAAAATGTCCTGTGGGGCCAAGGAGTTCCACCCAACCGTATTCGTCCAGATAGGCCCGCCCAACCTCGGCCTGCGTGTAGGTTTGTCGCCAGGCAGCCTCAGGTGCTGCGGCGGCGATCGCCTCGATGAATGTGTCGCCCGAGAGTGCTGCGATCTTCGCGGTGACCGGCAAGATCTGGGGGATCTGTGAACGGGCAGGAGGGGTCTCGGGCCAGTCGGCGAACTCGGCAAGGGCGGGCGTCGAAGCAACACGTCGTCCCGCCTCTAGATAAAGCCGCTTCAGCGCTAGGCTCATGGCACTACCACGATATTGCCGACATGCACCTTCCCGATGAAGGCTTTTTGTGCCGCGAGAAAGTCAGACAAGGGATAAGTCGCGGCAAGCTGCGGTTCAACCTCGCCCCGCTCGATGTAAACCAGAAGGTCGTCAAAGATCCCGGGGGGGATCACTGTGGATCCATAGAGAGTGAGATCCTGCAGATAAAGGGTTCTCAGATCGAGTTCGACGATCGGCCCCGCGATGGCGCCTGAGGTTACGTACCGGCCTCCTCTTTCGAGCACATCGATAAGTCTCGGAAACATCGGCCCGCCCGCGATGTCGGCGACGACTGATACTGAACGGGCACCGATCTCATCCTGCAGGACGGCGTCGAGAGGCCCCGGATCACGGTCTAGAAGTACATCTGCATTCAGTGGTGCGAGAGCGGTGTGCTTTGCTTTCGATGCCAGAGCGACAACTCGCGCGCCCCGGCGCTTTGCAAGCTGGATGAGCGCTGAACCAACGCCCCCGGAGGCGCCGGTGATAAGAAGCGTGTCCTCGGGGCCCACATGCGCACGAGAAAGCATTCCCTCTGCCGTCGAATAGCTGCAGGCGAACGTGGCCAATTCCGCATCGGAGAGATCGCAGTTCACGGCGCGCGCATTTTGCAGGGGAACCACGGCATACTCCGCAAATCCCCCGTCGCATTCCGATCCGAAATAGCCCGTCTTGTTTCGGTTGAGGGGATCGTCCCAGTCCCTCAACCAGCAATCGACCATCACACGCTTGCCCATAAGATCAGCCGGTGCGCCGTCTCCAAGAGCCACGATTTCACCCACGGCATCGGCCCCCTGAATACGGGGAAAACTCAGCCCCTCGCCCCATCCGCCTGTGTCACCCTCTGGCAGGGTGTCATATGCGTCTCCCGTGGTCGCCGACGTCACAGATTTGGCGTACCAGCCCGAACGCGTGTTCACATCGGTGTTGTTCAAGCCGCAGGCTCCGACGCGGATCAGAACTTCCAGTGGCCCCGGCTTGGGAGTCGGCCAATCTGTGTGGTATTCAAGCTTGTCGAACCCACCATGCCCAGTTAGCACCACCGCTTTCATCAAGTAGCCTTCCATAAGATCATTCGGTTCACGCCAGATTGCGGGAACACTTCCACTACCGGTAGAGGCACTTCATGCCTCCGCAAGGTCGAGAAGTTTCTTGCGAAATTTCGAAACCTTTCCGCCGCCGGGAATGCCCCACAAGCATCGCAATATGGCCGCTTGCTCGGGCAGTGACCCCGTGGAGGTGCAGAGCTCGAAAAAGAGCTCCAGCAGCCCGCCAATATCTCTTGGCGTGGCCTCGGGGGAGAAATCGAGCACACGGCCAATCGCGTCTCGCACCTGCTGTTCGGCGCCTGCCGCCGCGATCGCCTTGAGTGATTTGGTCCACCGTCCGGTCGGCAACGCATCCGCAAGTATGAAGGTTCGCAATGCTGCGCCGAAGGCCGCCTCCTCAAGGCGATCGGTGGCAAATGCAGCAAGCACCGCATCTTCCGCGCGAGCCCTGACGGAAGCATCCTCGCACCCCAAGTAATACACGAGAACCGCCGCAACCATCTGCCCCACATTGGGCCCGGGTCTGAAGAACGGCTCAAGATACCCCCTTGTCGGATTGTCGGACAGTTTCTGGTAGGTGTCTTGGGCAAGAATGGCTTCGCGAAAGAACGGCTCAGGGTCCGTTGGATGTATCAGTGACGCCCATGCGATTTCTGCGAATGTATGACCGCTGCCAAGTTCGGAGAAGTAAGCGTTTTTTGCCTGATGGAAGAAGAGTGCGGGCAGTATCCTCTTCCGTGTTCGCATGATGGGCGTTGTGGGCACCTGGACGGTGATCCAGCGGAACTCGCCGCTTTCGCTGTCCTTGCGGTCGACCTCCAAATGCATCCGGGCCGGCGCGCCGCAGTTTGGCAGATCTTCTTTGAACAATGCCGTGATGCGGTCGTCGACCGCGTTTCCGGGACGTGCGCGCCATGCGGCCGCCCAAAGTGATGGATTTGGTCCGATGGCCACTTCTTCGCCGAGAGCATAGGCAAATGCCCGGTCCGTCTCATGCTCGCAGGACAAGTCATATGCTTGGCCATTCCTTCTTTCTGATTGAAGCCGCATGAGAGCAAGCGAGAGGTCGGTTATTCCCGGTGTGACACCTGCCGCTCGATACTCCGGGAGACGACCGGCAAGCGTTTCCACCATGACTGTGCCACTGCTGTCGCAAGGCAGAGACAACATCGGCAGTCTATACCCCCCTGCAACGTGCCTCAGGATCTCGGCATTTCTCGCGAGATGGACCGCCTGGGCACCAACCGGATCGAGTTTCCCCTGACCCAGTTCCTCTGGCGTCGCCATCGGGGCGTCCGGCGATGCCAGGGCACGTCCGGTTTCCGCAAGCACCATGCGCAGTCCGGTCGTCGCAGGTAGTTTGAGGATTTGCCCGGCGCGCTTCCGAAGTGGTGAGATCGCGATTTCATTATCCGCCAGCTCTGCTCCGAAGCGGGCGATTCCGTCGATGGCGCGCTCCACAGCAAAGGGATCGCGCGCGTCTTCCAACACTTGCAGAAAGAGAGAAATGGCTGCTGCGGTGTTTGCCACAGGTTCGACGGGCTGCGCCGCCTCCGGAGCCGGCGCAAGGGCGGATGCAGTGTCCACTGGCGTCCTGGCACCAGCCAGACGCGCAGCGCGCTCACGCAGCGAGGGCGCTAGTAAATCGACATACACTGCGAGATCCGATCGTACCGCTTCATCCTCGGCACCGCCAAATGCCTCAATCAGATCTAGAGCCTTGCTTTGCACGCCCGCATCCTCGGAGACTAATGCAAGAACGGCTTTCGACATCGCGCGTCCAGCCAGCGCAGCATCCTTTTTCGCGACACGTTCGGCGAGCTTGAGCGCGGCCATCACCGTTCCCTTTGCACGTGCCTGAAGAACGGGATTGAGAGCTTCCAATAGATCCAAAGGATCAAGAGCACTTTCTTTTTCCAGAGCCTGCACATGCTTCATCGCGAAGGAAACCGTGGGCGGGATTGCCGATGACAGCAGCGTCAGATAACGCCGCGCCCGGTCTCTTTGTTCTTCATTGGTCGGCTGAAGGGCGCTGTGAAACCGCGAGTACCAGCCAGCAATGTACTGGCTGAAATCGCGTTCCAGTGCATCGAGCGACGCGTCGAGCAGACGTTGGCGGTCAAGCCGCCCTGAAGCTGAGTATTTCAAAAGGCGATTGGACCATGTTGCTGATTTCGCGAACTTGTCGTGGTTCGCCAGGCTGTACTCGCCGCCGCCGCCGACTTCGAAGAAGCGCCATACATCCCGTTCAAGGAGGTTACGCTCTTCAAGCGCCGATGTGCGCCATACTGCGTACTCGTAGTATCCAAGGATCAGCGCATCCCCCTTCGGTCGTTCACACAGCCCTGCTTTCCACAGAGGGGCAAGGCTTGCGATCGCGTGGGGGTTCTTGTCGACCATGTGTTCAACGAACTCCTGCGTCCAGGATGGTCTTAGTGCCGCAAATATCTCGGTGAGGGGCACCCTCTTTAGGTGAGGTACGAAACGAAGTGATTTCAGGTCTGTCATCGAGCATGTCGCAAAGAAAGCTACAACGACGGCATCAGGATCCTTGATCACGGGTTTTTCGGCGTCACCGTCAGCGAACCATGTCAAGAACGCTTTGCGAAAGAGCATGGAAACGGCCTTGCCATGGCGTCGCTCTTTCTCCGGCAAGGCAGCGAGGGTCTTCAGAACGTCAGCGCCACTGCTGCTGCAAACGAACGAGAGGAAATCTTCGTCTTCTCGCATGGTCATTGATCCAAAAGAATTTCTACGGCCAGGACATGCTTGCAGGGTCCTCGCTCGATCCCGTTTTTGGCGAACCACGGGCACGTGCAGCGCCAGCCTTCTTCAGAAGGAGATACCGTGTGGACTGCAGTCTCACTTTCGACGAGGGCGGAGTCCCCCTTAATGTAGACCGTGCCCTTATCTACTAGGCCGCGCGCCGCTTTGAGTCTTGGATTCAATCCCTCAACCCGCTTCATGTCGAATGGGAGGACCCGGTGAAAATAGCAGCCACTGTGCAAATCGAACCCAAGCAGACCGATCGCGGCCAGTTTCGCCAGTGCACGCGATATTTCGGAGATGGTGAGGCCAGTTGCGCCCGCGAGGGTCGTCATATCGATCCGATCCTGCCAGTTGAGTTGCGCCCTCACTGCCGCGACCGCCGTGTCATCTTCTGATGCAATTTTGGAAAGAACGCCGCCATCTCCGGAAAAGCCACGCCAGGGCTCCGCGTTCAGAACGAGCCACAGCCGTTGCGAGCCGAAATCCAATGCCCAACTCGTCGCCCCTGTCCTCTGGTTCACGTGAACCTGGAGGTCATTGGCCAGCGCTGTCAGTGGCTCGAGCACTCTAAGCCTTTGAACTCCGCGCAACGGCACCGCACCTTGAGTTTCCCGGGTGGAGACCCGTGCCGTGCCGCCGGCATAACTCACCCAAAGCTGATGATCTGCCTTGCCACGGGGGAGGGCACGAAGATACCTCTGTGCCGCGACGCGAGGTAGTCGGAATACGGGCTCCATCTCCGCGATTACAACCTGAACTTCCGCAAAGCCTTTTAGCCACCTGACCGGCAGCGGCACTTTCTTTTCGATAATTTCATGTCCGTCGCGCGCCACGGTAACGTCTCTGGCGCCTATGCTCAGTCCGAGTGCGGTTTCCCTGCCGACTGAGGCAAGCGCACCGCGCAATTCTGCACCGAAATCGACGTTGGTCGTACCGTGGCGGCGCTCTGAAACCTCGAGGGCGTCATCGTAGAGGTCTAGCCGGATGTAAGTGCTGCAGCATGCTGAGAATCCTTCGAAGCGCACGGCTGAAGGGCCCACTGTCGCAACCGGATCCGCCTCACGCAGGATCCTGGCGAGCATTGCAGGCGGCACGTAGAAGCGTGAGCCGACGATGTCCGAGACAGCCCGGAGGCCCTTTGCCGTTACGTCGGGGACTAATGCCTTTGCAGAAAGAAACCGGCCGCTTTCACTGCTTTCGGGGGCTGCTTCGCTTACGAGTGCGAGGGCGCGGCCGTCCGCCGAATCCCTCAGTTTTGAAGGCCCGGAATAGCGAAACGCGTGATCGAGGGCTGCCATGAGCGAGGGACCCCGGTATTCTCGTATTCGGTTTCCCACTGCCAAAACGAGGGACGCGGCTGGGGAAAACCTCGACCTGACTTAGCACAGGGGCATGCTGCGATTCATCCGATTTCGCCGAAGCATTGGCGGGATACTATGCAAACGTTGCCGTCTTGCCCGCCGGATCATCCGTACCGCGCACCCGGTAGAGGCTTGCCTCGCCTGTCATTGCCGGGCGCAAACACCGCGAAAGGGATGAGGGGACCAGACAGGTGTCACCGGGATTGAGTGTTTTTGCCCCATTGGCCCATTCAAGCCGCCAGTGACCGCGTACAGGCATCAGAACTTCTGAGGTCTCGCATTCGTAGGGTTCGGATCCGAGCGAACCTCGCGTAATGAAATCCACCTCGAAGCCGGGACGATCTCTCAAAAGCGCTTCTGGCCCGATTACCCGCACGGGCTGACGGTCAGCCAGCGCCATGAGATCCCAATAGCGCGCGACATGATTGGGAAGCACCTCGCCCGTCGTCGGTTCTGCGCGTTTGGCCAGTTCCGCCTCGCTCATGAGCGGCATCGGACCGACGCCGTCGGGCAGGCTTTGTCCCGCCTTGGTGTCGTAAAGAACGCCGTTCTCGCCCAGGATGAGGCCATGGTTTGCGGCATCCTTGATGACTTGCGGCGCCCAGTGAACGCCTCCGCCGGCATCGTCGCCACCCAGGATCGCCATGATCATTCCATAATCGGTTCCGACATTCTCGAAGCCGCGAAAAATCCCTGTGGGAATGTTGAAGATATCGCCCTCTTCGAGCGTGACTTCACCCGCATCTCCCCATCGACCCCAGAAGAAGCGCCATCTTCCCTTCAGGACAAAAAACACTTCTGCTGTGTTATGGTCGTGAAGTGAGTTCCGGCATCTCGGCGGTTGCCCAGCTGCACCGATGTTGAAACCCGGCGTGTCCCGAATGTGCACATGCTGATCGGGGCTTTCGGATACCCCGCCACCGATGATCGTGAAGTTTTCCTTCTGATCCGAGCCCGGGGTGTGCGCATCGATGAAAGCAGTTTTGCAAGGGACAAGATCGCCGTAACGAACAATGCGGGTTTCCATTTCTTCAGGAGTCATTCGAAATTACCCTGTTGTGTTCCGTGGGTGTCGTATTCGCCGGGGGCTTGTCCAGCCGTCTGGTATCCGCGCGCTTCCGCGCAGAATTAGCGGACTGTCTATCTCGACCCGACCTTGCAAAGGATGATTGTTGATCATCGCAAGCAACATGCTGACCGTCTCGCCGACCATTCTGTTCACAGGTTGACGGAGCGTTGTCAGATCGTAGGTGCCCCACGCCGCCATCGGTACGTCGTCGTATCCGACGACCGATACATCGTCGGGAACTCTCAGCCCGAGATCCATCCGCAGGGTTTCTAAAACGGCGAATGCCATGTGATCATTGCCGACGAAAACGGCATCCGGGAACGTGCCGCAATCGAACAGCGCGCGCGTGGCCGCAATCGCTTTCTGCCGGTCATACTCACCGTAGATTATCCGGAAGGGCGCGAGCCCATGTTCAGCAAGCCCCGCAACAAACCCGGCCTGCCGATCCCGGCCGTTGAGTGATTTCTGCCAGCCCGCGATATGCGCGATGCGAACATGTCCGCCTGCTGCAAGAAACCGGCCTGCACGTTTCCCTCCCTCGAAATTGGCGGCCGTTACTGCGGGCAGACCGCGGTCCTCCTGCGCCCTGTTGAATAGGACAAACGGAATCTTCAGTTCCTTGAGCCGGTCGGTCAGCTCGTTCGAGATGCTGACCGAGGCGAGAATTATTCCGTCAACCTGATGTGCAAGAAGGTTGTCTACGACCCCGTCGACTTCCTCGGCCATATTCGCCGCGAAGAAGACCATAACATGGTAGCCCTTCGCACTCAGAGCTTCGGATAGCCTTTGCAGGGCTTCGGGATAGAACGGGTTTTGCAGACACGCCAGCACGACGCCTATCGTGTACGACCGTCCGGTGTTGAGAGAGCGCGCAAGCGTGTTCGGCTGATATCCAAGCTCTCGCGCCGCCTCACGTACCCGGCGTTCCCTGTCGGGAGACACCCGCGCACCAGGGGTGAAGACCCGGCTCACTGTCGGTTGGCTGACGCCGGCTTTTCTCGCCACGTCCGATGCTGTGATCCGGCTATCGGGCATCGGAACGTTACTCTGCCGCAGCGCCATAAGGAATGTTGCGCCCGCCATACCGCCGCACCCGGATGTTGCACTGTTCGGCGTGTCCCACGAAACCTTCGAGCATACAAAGCCGCGAGCCATACTCACCAACCAGCGTTGCTGCCTCGTCCGTCACCACTTTCTGATAGCTGTGCGTCTTCAGAAATTTCCCAACCCAGAGACCACCTGTGTATCGTCCTGCCTTCTTCGTCGGCAGCGTGTGGTTTGTTCCGATAACCTTGTCGCCATTTGCCACGTTGGTTCTGGGGCCAAGAAACAGCGCGCCATAGCTGTGCATGCGTTCCAGGAACCAGTCATCACGATCGGTCATAACTTGCACATGTTCGTAGGCCATGTCGTTCGCTACCTCGAGCATTTCGTGATACTCATCGCAGAGGATAACATCGCCGTAGTCCTTCCATGATACGCTCGCGGTCTCGGCAGTCGGCAGAATTTTCAGGATCCTCTCAATTTCGATCATTGTAGTCTCGGCGAGTTTGCGCGAGTTCGTTATCAGGCAGGCAGGCGAGTTGTAGCCATGCTCGGCCTGCCCAAGAAGATCGGTCGCACACATTTCGGCATCCACGGTCTCGTCCGCGATGATCATGGTTTCTGTCGGACCGGCGAAAAGATCGATCCCGACACGTCCGTAAAGCTGTCGCTTCGCTTCCGCGACGAAGGCGTTGCCTGGCCCGACCAGCATATGGACTGGGGCGATCGTTTCGGTGCCGAGCGCCATTGCACCTACGGCCTGGATACCTCCAAGACAGTAGATCTCATGCGCGCCGCCCATATGCATCGCCGCGACAATTGCAGGATGCGGCTCGCCTTTCTGCGGCGGCGCCGCGGCGGCTATGCGAGGCACACCGGCAACCGATGCGGTCAGCACCGACATGTGAGCCGAGGCGACCATTGGAAACTTTCCGCCCGGCACGTAGCAGCCGACCGACTGGACAGGAATGTTGCGGTGTCCGAGGATCACGCCTGGCAACGTCTCTACTTCGATATCGGTCATTGACGCGCGCTGTGCCTGTGCAAATCGGCGGATCTGGTCTTGCGCAAACCGGATATCTTCCATGTCGCGGGGTGAGACCTTCTGTATTGCCGCTTCGATTTCCGTAGGGGACAAGCGGAATGTCTCCGGCAGATAGCCGTCGAACTTCTGCGAAAGCTCTCGCACGGCCGCATCGCCGCGCGTTTCAATGTCCAGTAGCGTTGCCTCAACTACGGTCCGAACCTTGGCGTCGTCCTCGGCCCTCTCTGCAGCGGGCTTGCTTTGCTTGAGGTGAGTTACAGCCATATTGCACATCCAGACATTGGGTGGAGAGGGTTCATTAGTGAGCAGAGCCTGAGTCTGCCGGTCTGACTTCCGGTGCCACGCTAAGCTGATTTGAATGCGTATTCAATACGGCGTTGAGGCAATTATCCGAGGATAACCGCATCAAATTGAGTACCTGGTTTGGGGAAGATGGTGGGCGACCTAGAGTCCGATTCCGACTTTCATTATCGTTCACAACGCTTCTGGATGCGATTCATATCAATTAAAAAAGGGTTATACTTGTTCACCGGCGTTCATGGCGCTAAATTGCAGAACATATTTATGGGCGGATTGATGGGCGGAAGATATAATGCCACCACGCGCGAAAGAACTTACACCGGCTCAGATCAAGAACCTGAAGCACCCAGGCGGCAAGCGGCCCGTGAAGGTCGCTGTCGGTGGTGTTTCTGGTCTGCTGATGCAGATTCAGCCGCCCCCCAGCGAGGCTAAGAGTTGGGTTTTGCGAACCCGCTACGGTGAATGGACCGAACGGCGCGACTCAGATGGAAACGTAATCGAGCGCGGACGAAAGAAGCGGGAAATCGGCCTTGGACCATATCCCGACGTGCTACCCGGTCAGGCTCGCGACAAGGCGCGCGAGATGCGCGCAATGCTCGAAGCGGGCATTGATCCCATCGCTGAGAAGAAGGCAAAGCGTGCGGCGCTTATAGCAGCCTCACGGCGTGGCCTTACCTTCGATGAAGCTGCACGCAGATATGCGGAGCAAAAGACGACAGAATTCACGTCTGAAAAATATCGGGGCCAGTGGCTCGCCTCACTCGAGAAGCACGCTTTCCCACAAGTCGGCAGGATGGCGGTGGCAGACATAAATCTTCAGGATGTGTTGAGGGTGCTGCAACCAATCTGGGCGGACCGTACAGAAACAGCCTCAAGAGTTCGGCAGAGGATGGAAGCAGTTCTTTCTTGGGCCACGGTTCACGGATACCGCAAGGGCGACAACCCGGCGCGCTGGGCTGGCAATCTGAAGATGGTTCTACCGGCACCGTCCAAGGTTTCCGGTGCGAAGAATTATCCGGCGCTGCAACTGGACGACGCGAACCGCTGGTGGCGCGATCTGTCCAAGAGGGAAGGCATGGGCGCACGGGCGCTGCAATTCCAAGCCATGACCGCCACGCGGGCGGGCGCGATCAGGTTCGCAACGTGGGATGAGATTGATCTCAAGAACCGGGTTTGGACAATCCAACCGGGCAGGAAGGCGTCGAAGATCCCGCCAAGCGACAAGGCGAAACGGATACCGCTGACGGACGACATGGTGACGCTGTTGGAAACCCTGCCGAGGCTGGACGGGGCCAATCTGGTGTTCTGGGCACCGCGCGGCGGGGCGCTGTCGGACGCGACGCTTGGGAAGGTGATGAAGTCCATTCACAGCGCCGACGTTAGGGCAGGGGGCAAAGGCTACATTGACGCCGCAACTGGCCTTCAGGCGGTTCCCCACGGCCTCAGAAGCACGTTCAGAACATGGGTAAGTGAGCGCACCACCTTCGACGGAGATATGGCCGAGGTCGCACTGTTCCACAAAGTCGGGAACAAGGTGCAGCAAGCCTATGACCGAGCGGACATGGTGGAGCGTCGGCGGGCGCTTATGCAGGCGTGGGGCATGTTCCTGAAAGGTGCGGAGACCGGAAAGGTGGTGCCGATTAAGGGGGCAACGGCATGAATGCGCACGAATGGGCAGACCACATGCTGAACGACTTGTTTGGTGATGATCCATCTAGATTTGAACGGATTCCTTTTGAACTGATCTATCTCAAACTTTTGGAGAAAATCGGCAGTCGGATTTTCGAAGAAAGTCTTACCGAGGAAGACGCCCGCTCTCTTGTTTGGTTTGCAATGGAACATGAGATCGCTTTTTCTCACCTAAAAGCAGTTGTTGAAGTTCGGCTCACTAAATCGTTACCACTTCCAAGATCGCTAAGTAATTTCGCCGCTTTGCTTGTCTCGCGGCCAAAATCCAAGAAAAAACGCGGGCAAAAAAAGAAAGTAAACCGCGACGAGTATATCGCGATTGTCATGATCTGCCTTTGCCAAGCCTATGGATTGAAGGCAACGCGTAGCGCGGAAGGCAAAGGTGATAGGCCGGATTGCGCGGCAAGTGTTGTTTCAGAGGTTTTGAAGAACCCACCGCTTTCCGAGTCTTCTGTTGTGACGATTTGGCAGAAAAGCAAGGCGCGCCAGCGTTATGAAGAAAGCGTCTGAATTGTTCCCAATGCAACACGCCTAAATTTCGTGAATTTAGATGGCCAACCGCAACTCAAGCCGAGGTTGGCCCATGACCGAAACCATTCTCACCGGACCGCAGGTCCAGAAGCGTTACAAGAAATCTAGCGTTACGATTTGGCGCTGGTGGCACGACGATGCGCTAGGCTTCCCCAAGCCCATCCAGATCAAACGCCTGAATTACTGGCGGCTCTCGGATCTTGAGGCTTGGGAAACGAAACAGGCCGAAAAAACGGTTGCATAAGAAACCCGCCGAACACCGAGTGCTCGACGGGTTTTGATAGGTAATCTTCAAGCAGAAGAGATTGCCTCATTTATACACCGCTGCACTCGCCTCGGCAAGGATTGAGGCAAGAAATGCAGGTAATTATTGAGATTGATGGACAGAATAAACCGCTTGAATTTGCGGGCCGTAATGGCCTCGCATTATTCGGGCTGATTGCGGCAGGCGACGAGGGAATAACGACAAACGAATGCCCTTCGCTTCGCTGGGCAAACTACGTCGAAACCCTGCGGTGCCGGGGCGTCGCCATCGAAACCCAAATGGAGGGCGATGAAGACGACGCCTGCGGGCGGTATCGCCTCGCCTGTGCCTTCCGGGTGCTTCAGCGGGGGGCTTCGTAATGAGCGCGCTGGATACTCTGCGGATCATCCGCCTTTGCCACCGCTGGGGAATGACCCCGGCGCAAGCCGCCGCCTTGATTGGGGGTGCGCAATGACCCGCGTCGAACGCATCCGCGTCAACCTCCTGATGCGCCTTCACGGGATCAACGAAACGCAGGCGATGGTCCTCGCCGGATTAATCTGGGGGGCGACCTGATGGCGGCACTTAACCGGGATGAGATTAACCCGGCAGAATACATGGAGGCCACAGCGCGCGCCCTTCTGGGCGAGCCCAATCCCCGCTTGTCCAACCGCAAGGAAATGCGTTTCGGCAGCCATGGCAGTCTCGCCGTGGATCTCGAAAAGGGCCTTTTCTTCGATCACGAAGCGAACGCGGGCGGCGGCGTCCTGGATCTGATCCGGCGCGAGAAAGGGGAGACCGCCGCCGGTGCGCTTGAGTGGCTTCGGGCCAACGTGATCGGTGAGGCTGCTCCTAGGCCACCGCTCAAGACTGTGCCGCCCCAGAAGACTCGTATCGTTGAGACCTATCGCTATGAGGACGAGCGCGGGGTGCACCTCTTCGATGTTGTCCGCTTCGAGCCGAAAGACTTTCGGCAGCGCGCGGCGGATGGTTCATGGTCCGTTAAAGGCATCCGCAAGGTGCTGTATCGCCTGCCGCAGATCACGGCGGCCCATGACGGCGCATTTATCTACATCGTCGAAGGCGAGAAGGATGTGCACCGGCTGGAGGCGGAAGGCCTGTTGGCAACGACGTGCCCCGGCGGTGCGGGGAAATGGAATGATGATTTCCCCGTAAGCCTGAAGGGCAAGACCGCGATTGTCCTGCCCGATAACGATCAGGCCGGACGCGATCATGCGGCCAAGGTTAAGGCGTCGCTAGATAAGGCCGGAGTAACCTGCCGCATTCTCCATCTCGAAGGCCTTCCCCCAAAAGGCGACGTGTCCGATTGGCTGGACGCAGGCAACGATGGCGAAGAACTGGACGGGCTCGCAGTTTCCGCAATCGAAGACGATACCGAGACAACCGACACCCCAATTGCGCGGACACAGTTTCGCGGGATTGAAACTGCCGGACAATTCGCCCGTCGCTGGACGCCCCCGCAATACATCGTTGACGGCATCCTGGCCCGGCGTCGTGTCCAAGCACTCACGGCCTATACCGGCCACATGAAGACGACCACCGCGATTTATCTCGCGATCTGTATAGCCACGGGCCAGCCCTTCGGTGGGGCTGAGACTGAAAAAGGTGCGGTGTTGATCTTGGCGGGCGAAAACCCCGACCTTGTTGTCGGGCAGTTTCGTGCCGCGTGTCTCGCGGCGGATCTATCTCCTGAAGACTTGCCGATCAGCTTTCACTACGGGCGCTTTTCCGTAACCGAACACGCTGACGCGCTGATGGCTCAGGCCAGCAAGATCGAGGATCTCGCGCTTATCATCCCGGATACGCATCAGGCTTTCTTCGAAGGCAATGACGACAACAGCAACATGGATGCGCTTGCGGCGGCCCAGAAGTGGCGGCCCTTTGCAGAGGAATTGCCGACGCACCCGACAGTCCTGATCCCGGCACATCCGTCCGGAAAACAGCCCGACCGCAATAACCTCGTACCGCGCGGGGGATCTGCATTTCTGAATGAACTCGACGGGAACTTTTGCCTGTGGCGCAAGGCAGACGTCGCAACCTTCCATTGGCAGGGAAAGCATCGCGGCCCCAGCTTCGAACCCATCGACCTGAAAATGGACCTGCGGACCCACCCGGAGATCGTGGACGCGAAGGGCCGGGAAATTCCGATGCCCGTAGTTCGCCCGCTTCTGACCATCGAGGCAATGGAGGCCGCTAAAGAGGCGGTAAGCACCGAAAACCGCGCCCTTGTCGCGATCCGGAGCAATCCGAACATCACCGTCCGCGAACTTGCTGACGCCATCAACAAGGGCAAGAGCCGCGCGGCTGAAATCATTAGCGCGCTGGAAGGCGAAAACCTGATCCGTCGCCGGGCGCGGAAGCTGGAATTGACTGCTGAAGGTGAGGAGGTGCTGGCCGATGCCAACCTCTGAAAATCACCCCAAATCGACCGGACAAACGACCGGACAAGCAATCGGCTGTCCGGTGGGCGGACAAAGACCGGACACGACCGGACAAAATCCGAGAAGTGCTCTGTATATCAGAGGCTTGCCGGAAATCACCGACCGGACAAACACCGGACGCCTTCCGTTGTCCGTCCGCCCCCTCCCCCTAGGAGGGGCGGACACCGGACAAACCGGACAATCAATTCAACCTGTCTACACTGAGAAAGGAAATCTGATGGGTACTTACGAAGCACTGGAAACTGAGCGCAAAGAGCGTATCGAGGCGGATATTGTCATCGCTGAAGACACCCGCACCTGGTCTGTGGTTTCGCTAAGCGGTTACTATCGGAAAGACCCGAAGCCCGAAGTGCTTCAATCCGGCCTGACGACACTTGAAGCCGCCGAGCGCTGCCGCGAATGCTTCATCTGCAATGCCATCGACGACAACAACAGTCACCCTTACCACAAGGGTAGCGGCGTTCCGCTGGAGCACTTCAACAGTCGGGGCATAATTGCGGCGGCATTAAAAGTCATCGGCCTCGAAGGCGATGTGTCCGGGATTGCGGATCACGTAGCTACCGCTCTCGAAAATAATAATCCGCATACACCGCAGTGCGACTCGGAAATCCCTTTCTAAAGGGAACGAAAACAGATGAGCCCCAACTCGTCGAAAGGAACAGAAATGATCGAGATTAACGAAACCCCAACCGGATGCGTCGTGATGAAAGAAAACGAGCCGGTTCATAAATCGCCAATCCCGAAACCTGCGGCCCAATGGCTGGCCGGGGATCTGGAAAACGAACCGGAGATGGTGGATCTCAGCGAATTTGATCTAGGAACGCTCTACACCACGGCATTGGTCGCCATGTCGTGGCTAATCCCGAATGCAAGCATTCAAGCAAATGCGCTGTCCATCGCATTCCATACGCTCAGCAACGGGCAGGCGATGCAACGGGCCATGAATTGAGGAAATGGGGTGTTTTGGAATTTTATCGGTTCCGCACCCCTCTTTTTCTCCGCGTTTACGTAATGGCAGCGGGTGTGAATGCCAATTAAAGCCAGTGAAATAATGATAATAATGGCTTAGTGCGCTATTCTTTTGTCACCCGCCCATCAATCCGCCCTTAATTGATGATATTAGGACTAAGGCAGTATGGCAAAAGCATTACCGAAAGCGGCATTCAGGACAAAGCGGGGCAACCGCGAGATGGTTCTGGAAGGCGTTGATGGACGAAGCCTGATGGCCCGTCGGTTCCGCGAGGTTGTCTGCGGTATCGAGGCTGATCTGGGCGGAGACCTGACAGAGGCGCAGCGTCAGCTAGTGGCGCGGGCTGGCACCCTCGCAATCTGGTGTGAGGCACGGGAAACCGAGTTGGCAAACGGTGAAGACTTCAACGCTGCCGAATACGCCACGATATCGAATGCCCTGCGTCGCCTGTTGCATGACCTGGGCCTCGAGCGCCGGGCAAAGGACGTGACGGATCTCACCCAGTATCTACGGGGGCAGGCATGAAGGACTTTGCCTATAGCCGCCACGAAACTGCGGACAACTATCACGGCGTAATCGCGGTGCTGGATGACAGGCACCGGGTCATCGTCTGCAAGGACGGCATTCAGTGGATATTGCAGCGCCGTAGGGGCCGCGGCCAACGGCCTTGGAATGCTCTGCACTACTGCCAGACCCAGAAGGCGCTAACCCGCGTCTGCCGCACCTCCTGTCGCGCCCCTGACCCCATTGCGATGCAAGTCCTCGCCCGGCTTCCCGATCACATAAGGGCTGCGCGATGAATATCGTCCAATCAATGCAAGATCCGAACCTGTTCGGCCCCACCTTCGGGGGTGACAGCTTCGAGGCGTGGCGCACGCTCTTGGCAGGGTTCTATGCGCTGTCTGAGCCGGAAGGTGATGCGGACATATGGGGCGAGATAACGGGCGGCAGAGAATGGCCCGAAACACCGCATGACGAACTTTGGTTGGCCGTTGGCCGTCGGGGCGGCAAGTCCCACGTGGCGGCGCTTGTGGCGGTTTACGAGGCCGCGTTCCGCGATCACCGGGACAAGCTATCTCCGGGTGAGTGGGCAACTGTCATGCTCATTGCGGGCGACAGAATGCAGGCCCGCACCCTTTTACGGTATGTGCGGGGGCTGTTTGAACACCCCATGCTGAAGCCTCTCGTTCTCAGGGAAACGGCAAATGGGCTGGAGTTAGACAATCGCTGCGCCATTGAGGTGGCCACGGCGTCCTTCAAGTCTGTGCGCGGTTACACCCTCGCGGCAGTCATTGCCGACGAAATTGCGTTCTGGATGACGGAAGGCGTTTCCCCTGACGTTGAGGTGATCGCGGCTCTCAGGCCCGCCCTGGCCACGCTTGGCGGCAAGCTGATCGCGCTGTCTTCGCCCTACGCGAAGAGGGGAGCACTGTGGACCACCTATCAGGCCCACTTCGGGCGGGACAGCCGGGTGCTCGTGGCGCAGGCTCCATCCAAGACAATGAACCCGACCCTGCCTGATCGCGTCATCGACGACGCTATGGCGGAAGATCCATCTCGGGCTGCCGCCGAATACCTGGCCCAGTTCCGAGCCGATATCAGCAGCCTCATCGATCCCAGGCTGATCGAGGATGCCAGGCGCCCGAAGCCCCTCGTCCTGCCGAGAATATCTGGCGCGATTTATGGGGCATTCGTAGATCCGGCGGGCGGTGGCCAGGATGAGTTCACGCTCTGTATCGCGCACCCGGAGGGTCGTCGCCGGGATGGCAGTCGCGTGGTGGTGGACGCAGTTCTCGGTCGACATGGCAGCCCCGCAAGGATTGTCGAGGAATACGCCAGGATCCTTCGGACCTATGGTGTTCGTCGCGTAACTGGAGACCGATATGCGGGACGCTGGCCGCGAGATGAGTTCGGGCGCCATGGCATCAGCTACGATGTCAGCGATCAGGATCGCAGTGCTCTCTATGGAGAGCTTCTCAGCGCCCTGAGTTCCGGCCGCGTGGAACTCCCACCCGATCAGAAGCTGGCCCGGCAACTGATAGGCCTCGAGCGGCGCACCGGCAGATCCGGGCGTGACATCATCGATCACCCACCTGGCGCGCACGACGACCTGGCAAACGCCGTCGCTGGCGCCGTCGCAATCATTGACCAAAACACGTTCCGCAAGGTTCCCGCGATCACCGGGATATCAATGTTCTGACGGATAAACACGAATGGCCGCTTTCGCCGTATGCAGACCTTCGCCAGAACGCGGTCGATGTCCGAGAAGCGGGACGAAGCGGCCTAATGCTGGTGCAGCGAATTCCACATCGGAAGCAGGACCGGTCACGGTGTCTTTCGCGGCGGTTCAGGACGCCTTCCTCGAAGCGGTCGTTGCACTGGGACAGCCGGCACGGAATCCAATCCGGGCGTTCGCCGCGCGGGCCTCAGATGCAAGAGCGGCAGGATGACGAGCCAGATCAGCCAGCTTGAGCAGGGCCTCGAGTTCGAGCTGTTCGATCCGCGCCACCCAGCTGTGCAGCCGCTTCTTCATGGTCAACAGCAGTGCAGCGACGACCGCGATGGCGGCGGGCGGCGCCGGCTTGCCAAGGAGAGACGCCGCGCGGAGCGCGAAGGTCAGAAGAAGCGCGACTTCGGTCGTCAAACCCAGATCGTCGTTCGCACTCAGGCGCACCCGGTAGCTCAGGGCGAGCAGCCCGGCCAGTCCAAGAAAGCCGAAGGCCAGCACCACCGCCCCCGTCAGGGATACCAGCCAACCGCTGACCCCGCCAAGCAAGCCGACCAGCGCGAAGGTCCTGAGGCCCGCGATACGTCCGCCCTCGGGTTCGTCGCGTCCGTGCCAGCCCCGCTCGAGCCCCATGAGCAGTCCTATCGCGAGCGCGACACCAAACCGCTGAAAGAGGTCCAGGTCATCCATTCCCGCACAAGCCTGTCCTGCGGTCGCGCACCGGCGTGGTGTACTTCGGGCGGATCCTGCCCGATCGCCTTGCCGTCGGACAGATCCGATCCCCCGGCCTTCGCGAGATCCCTTGCGAGGTTGCGCAGCCCCTGCCCGATGACCGGGTAACAGAACGGCATCGCCGGCGTGTTCGCGCCCGCCATCCGCGCCTCCCGCGCCCCCCGACGACGGGCGATCTCGATCGCGCCGACAGGCCCGCAGCGCCAGCCGCAACGATGGCGGTGTCCACCTTCATGAACCCCTATGCGTCGGTGTCCGCCTCTGCCTTGGTGGCGTGCTCGGTGCCCGGGGCGCGCTCTGGCAGGCTGTAGGTGGTGAACAGCTTCAGCATCCCCGTGCCGGTGTTGCGGAAGTTGTGGAAAACGCCCGAGGGCACGATGCTGACATAGCCATCGGCGACGTCGCATTCGATCTCGCCAATCTTGGCCACGCCGGATCCGGCCACGAAGTAGAGGAGCTGGTCGTGCCCGTCATGGACCTCGCCCCCGATCTCGCCTCCCTCGGGAATGGCCATGAGCACCAGTTGTGTCTTCTCACCCGTCCAGAGAACCTTTCGAAACTCCTCGTTTTCGCGGGCAAGGTCGACGACGGCCAATGAAAGTCTGTCGGTCTCGCTCATGGATCATGCTCCCTTCAATGAGAAAGCGACGTTAGAACGGCAGATTCCCGTCTGGTTTTGCCCTGGGTCAAGTCCCCGATCAGGTTTCTTGCTATTTTTGGCGTGTTTCCGGAAAGCGAATGCATGATCGAGAAGGAGGGGACCATGTCCAACCGTGACCTGTACATCGAGAAGGCTAAGGCGAAGATCGACCAGTGGAACGCCGAGATCGACAAGATGACGGCGAAGGTCGATGAGGCCGAGGCCGACACGAAGATCGAATATCAGAAACAGCTGGATGAGGCGCGTGAGCAGCGAGACGAGGCCGAGGCAAGGCTCGAGGAAATGCGCCAGGCAAGCGACGACGCATGGGACGACATCAAGGCCGGTTTCGACAAGGCGTGGGACAGCATCTCGAATGCTTTCGACAGGGCCACGTCACGCTTCAAGTGACGGGTTTGAACGCGGCCTTTCTTCAGCGCGGTGCGCACGACGCGCGCGCTGACGATGACAGAGACTTGCGTGAGGAGATGTCGGTCCCGACGGACGCGAATTGCGGCCTGTTTCGGCAAGGCCGGCTTGGGCCGCTGAAGGTGGGAAAGGCGGAATATTGCTATGCGCCAATACGGCATGGCTGTTAGGCTCAGAACGTCAAGTCTCTGCCAGCGCCAGCCCCGGGCAGGCGAGACCGACCGCTTGAACAAGGATCATCGTGAATGAAGCAGCGCGACACCGGCATAGGTCACATCGTGCGGCTGGGCGGCGGGATCGCGGACATCCGGTTCGACGGGGCGTTGCCGGCGATCACGACGCGACTGGTCACGCTGACCGACCCCGAGATCGTCATCGAGGTTGCCGGCCTGCCGGGCGAGGGGCTGGCGCGCGGGCTGGTCATGAACCCCTCGCCCGGGTTGCGCATCGGCCTGGCCGTCCGCGACACCGGCGCCCCGATCGAGGTGCCGGTGGGCGAAGAGGTTCTGGGGCGGATTTTCAACGTCTTCGGCGACATCATCGACGACGGCCCGCCCTTGGGCGACCTGCCCCGCCGCCCGATCCTGCGCGCGCCCGTGCCCCTGTCCGAGCGGCGCGTGGAGGGGGTGATATTCGAGACTGGCATCAAGGCGATCGACCTGCTGAGCCCGCTGGAACGCGGCGGCAAGGCCGGGCTCTTCGGAGGTGCGGGCGTGGGCAAGACGGTGCTGATCACCGAGATGATCCACAACATGGTGGCCGAATACGACGGCGTGAGCCTCTTCTGCGGAATCGGCGAACGCTCGCGGGAGGCCGAGGAACTCTACCGCGAGATGGGCGAGGCCGGCGTGCTGAAAAACACCGTGATGATGTTCGGCCAGATGAACGAAAGCCCAGGTGTGCGGTTCCGCGTGGGTCACGCGGCCCTGACGATGGCCGAGTATTTTCGCGACGACATGCGCCGCAACGTCCTGGTACTGATCGACAACATCTTTCGGTTCGTGCAGGCGGGTGCGGAAGTTTCAGGTCTTCTGGGCCGCATCCCCAGCCGGGTGGGCTACCAACCGACCCTCGGCACCGAGCTTGCCGATCTCGAAGAGCGGATCTGTTCGACCGAACGGGGCACGATGACCTCGATCCAGGCGGTCTACGTGCCGGCAGACGACTTCACCGATCCGGCCGCGACGCATACCTTCGCGCACCTGTCCGCCTCGATCGTGCTGTCGCGCAAGAAGGCGTCCGAGGGGCTTTACCCGGCCATCGATCCCCTGAAATCCTATTCGCGGATGCTGACGCCCGGCACGGTGAGCCCGCGCCACTACCGGATCGCGCGCGGCGTCCGCAGCACCCTGGCCGAATACGAGGATCTCAAGGACATCATCGCGATGCTGGGGCTCGAGGAACTCTCCGAACGCGACCGCGCCACGGTTCGGCAGGCCCGCCAGCTGGAGCGCTTCCTGACCCAGCCCTTCTTTTCCACCGAGGCGATGACCGGAAACACGGGCCGCTTTGTGCCGCTGGAGCAGACCCTCGACAGTTGCGAGCGAATCCTCGGCGGAGAGTTCTTAGGGCGCGACGAGGGAGACTTCTACATGATCGGCGCCATCGAAGACCTTGGTGAACCGACGGAGGCGGCCCCCGATGCGGCTTGAAGTCATCACGCCCATGGCGGTCTGCGTGGACCGGCCCGTCCGGCGTATCGTGGCCGAGGGCCCCGATGGTCGCTTCGGCATGCTGCCCCGCCATATCGATTTCGTCACAGCGCTGGTTCCGGGCATCCTTCTCTATGAGACCGAGGCGGGGGCGGAACGGTTCGTCGCCGTGAATTCCGGGACGCTGGTGAAATCAGGCGACGAGGTGCTGGTGGCGGTGCGCGGCGCGGTCGAGGGCGACGATCTTGGCGAGCTGCGCAAGCGCGTCGAGTCCGAGTTCCGCCAGCACGACGAGCAGGAGCGCGACGCCCGCGCGGCGCTGGCGCGGCTGGAGGCGAGCATGGTCCGCAGGTTTCGCGATCTGGGGATGACGTTGCCATGAACGCGGACCACGACAGCGAGACCGATACCATCGCGCGCAAGGCGCAGCAGATGGAGGTGGCCCGCAAGCGCCACCGCGAAAGCGCATGGTACGGTCTTGGCATGTTCGGGCTGGTGGGCTGGTCCGTGGCGGTGCCGGTGGTCGCTGGCGTGGCGCTCGGGGTCTGGATCGATCGCAGATGGCCGGGCGAGGTCTCGTGGACACTGACCCTGCTGTTGGCCGGCGCCGTGCTTGGCGCGTTCAACGCCTGGTACTGGGTCCAGCGGGAGGGACGCGATGACTGAATGGCGCAACGAGCCATTTCCGGGGGCGAGATGACACTATCCGTACTGTCACTGGTCCTTGGCGCATTGGCAGGTGGAGCCCTTGGCGCGGTCTATCTCGGCCTGCTGTGGGTGGCCGTGCGGTCCTTGCCTCAGGATCGCGGCGGCGTCCTCGTCTTCGTGGGACTCGGCCTTGCGCGCGTGGCGCTGTTGCTTGGCGCGCTGGCAGCGACGGTCGCGGTCGGCCTGCCGATCGAGGCTGTCGCCGCCGCTGTGGCAGGCTTCATCGCCGTGCGGTTTGCCGCGACCCGATGGCTCGGGAAAGCCAGGTTCGGGGGCGCGACATGGAAATAAGTCCCGACACCTGGGTCCTCTACGAATGGCGGGGTCTTCAGCTGAACGCCACGATCGTCTTTACCTGGGCGGTGATGGCGCTTCTGGTCGTTGGTTCATGGGCCGTGACGTCGCGGCTCAGCGCGGAGGAAACCGTCTCGCGCTGGCAGGCGGCGCTCGAGGTCATCGTCTCGACCATCCGCGACCAGATCGCCGAGGTCGGCGCCGACGACCCCGGCCGCTACCTGCCCTTCATAGGCACGCTGTTCCTGTTCATCGCGACTGCCAACATCCTGTCGGTGGTTCCGGGCTACCAGCCCCCCACGGGATCGCTCTCGACCACGGCGGCGTTGGCGATCTGCGTGTTGATCGCGATCCCGCTGTTCTCGATCGGCAGGAGCGGGATCGCCGGCTATCTCAGCGGCTACATCCAGCCCACGCCGCTGATGCTGCCCTTCAATATCGTGAGCGAGATCTCGCGCACCATCGCGCTGGCGGTGCGCCTTTACGGCAACGTGATGAGCGGGACGGTCATCGTGGGCATCCTGATTTCCGTGGCGCCCTTCTTCTTTCCTGTCGTCATGCAGGTCCTCGGCCTGCTGACCGGGCTCATCCAGGCATACATCTTCGCGATCCTCGCGATGGTCTACATCGGCTCGGCCAGCCGCAGCCGCCGCGGGTCTGATGGACCTTCCCCCAACGAAACAGGAGACTGAGCATGGATGCAGCAACGTGGATTGCCGTGGTCTCGATCTTTACCGCCGGGCTGACCATCGCCATCGGTTCGATCGGCCCGGCGCTGGCGGAGGGGCGCGCTGCTAGCCATGCGCTGCAGGCGATCGCGCAGCAGCCGGATGCCGCGAACACCATCACGCGGACGCTCTTCGTCAGCCTCGCGATGATCGAGTCCACGGCGATCTACTGTTTCGTGGTGGCGATGATCCTGATCTTCGCCAATCCCTTCGCCAATCTCGCCGCCGAGGCCGCGTCGCAAGCCGTCGGGGGCTGATGCGATGGAAATCGACTGGCTGACCGTCGCAGCGCAGATCGTCAACTTTCTGGTTCTGGTCTGGCTGCTGCAACGTTTTCTCTACCGCCCGATCACCGATGCGATGACACGACGCGAGGAACGGATCGAATCCCGGCTGGCGGAGGCGAAGGAGGCACGCGCAAAGGTCGAGGCCGAAGCGGAGCTTTTGCGCGAAAAGCACGAAAAGCTTGAGGCCAGCCGGGAAGAGGTGCTGCGCGAGGCCCGCCAAGCGGCACAGGACCTGCGCAAGGAGATGGAGGACGATCTGCACGCGGAGATGGAGGCCCGCCGCAAGGCCTGGGAGGACCATCTGGAGGATGCTCGGGACGAATTCGCCAACGGATTGCGGCAACGCGCCGGCCATCAGGTGGTCGATATCGTCGGCCGGGTCCTGAAGGATTACGCAGGCAGCGACATCGCCGACCAGGTGGCGGGCACATTCGTGGATCGTCTGGCCGATCTCGACGCGGAGGCACGCGACAAGCTGAAAGCGGCGGCCGGGCGCGCAGATTGCCCCGTCCGGGTGGAGAGCAGCGTCTTACTCAAGCCGGCCTCGCGCAGCCAGATCACGCACGCCATCCACGCGCATGTCGCGCCGGACCTCGAGGTGGAGTACGGCGAGGACGAGGACCTGCTGCTCGGCCTGCGCCTGACCGTGGGCGAGCAGACCGTCGAATGGTCCGCCACTCGCTTCCTCAGCCGGCTCGAGACGACGCTCGACGAGGTCATCGAAGGCAGCGGACGCCGCCGCGTGGAGCGTCGTGCAGAAAGCGCGGCAAGCGGTTGATGGCGCACGAAACCCGGCTCAACCACCTGCAGGACGACATCTTCGCGCCGCTCGCGGACGCGCTGGCGCAGCTCGCCCCAGCCCTCGATATGGCGGAAATCGCCCATGTCCTTTCGGTCGGCAACGGCGTGGCCGAGGTCGCGGGCTTCACCGATCTGCGCGCCGACGAGTTGCTGACCTTCGCAGGCGGCGTCATGGGCATCGCCTCCAACCTGGGGACCGATCGCGCCGGCGTCATCGTGCTGGGCGCGACGGATACTCTGCGCCCCGGCGACCCGGTTCGTCGCACCGGCCGGGTGGTCGACGTGCCCGTCGGCCAAGCTCTGGTCGGGCGGGTGGTCGACGGCCTTGGGCGGCCGCTTGATGGCGACGATGCCATCGACGCGGACGGACGCCTGCCCATCGAGCAGTCGGCGCCGCCCATCATGCACCGGGGTCCCGTTCGGGTGCCCCTGCAGACCGGAATCAAGGCCGTCGACGCCGCGATTCCCATCGGGCGCGGTCAGCGCGAGCTGATCCTCGGGGATCGGCAGACCGGCAAGACCGCCATCGCGGTAGACGCGATCCTGAACCAGAAGGACACAGGCGTTCTGTCGATCTACTGCGCCATCGGACAGCGGGCCTCGGCCGTGGCCCGCGTGATCCAGAGCCTGCGGGAGGGCGGCGCGCTGGAGCGCACCATCGTTGTCGTGGCCAGTGGCGAGGACGCGCCCGGCCTGCAATTCGTGGCGCCCTATGCGGCGACCTCCATGGCAGAACACTTCATGGCCCGGGGGCGCGACGTGCTGATCGTTTATGACGACCTCACCCGGCACGCCCGCGCCTACCGCGAACTGTCGCTGCTGTTGCGCCGCCCGCCGGGGCGCGAGGCCTATCCCGGCGACATCTTCTACATTCACTCCCGCCTGCTCGAACGCGCGACGCAGCTGCGCGAGGAACAGGGCGGCGGCTCGCTGACCGCCCTGCCGGTGGTCGAGACGCAGGCACAGAACATCTCGGCCTACATCCCGACCAACCTGATCTCGATCACCGACGGGCAGATCTATCTCTCGCCCTCCCTGTTCGAGAAGGGCCATCTGCCCGCCATCGATATCGGCACCTCGGTCAGCCGTGTCGGCGGCAAGGTGCAACTGCCCGCCTTCCGCACTGTCGCCGGCAACCTGCGCCTCATGTATGCCCAGTTCGAGGAACTCGAGACCTTCGCCCGCTTCGGCACGCAGCTCGATGCCGAGACACGGAGCAAGCTGACGCGGGGCCTGCGCGTGCGCGAGGTTCTGAAGCAGCGCGAGCACGACCACATCGACGCCCCTGAACAAATCGTGGCGCTCCTGGCGGCGACGGAGGGCCTTTACGACGAGATCGAGGCCGACGACGTGGCCGAGGCTGAAAAGACCGTCCGCACGGCCGTGCGCCGCGCGGCGAGCGACATCTCCGACCGGATCGCCGCAGGCGAAAAACTGCGGGACGCGGACCGCGACACGCTGGTCCGCGTGATGCGCGATGCACTGTCGCGCGCGCCGACGGAGGGCAGCGATGGAGACGCTTGAAAGCCTGTCCGACGCGCTGGACACTACGGGCAACATCCAGGCGATCGTGCGCACGATGAAGGCGCTGTCCTCGGTCAGCATCCGGCAGTACGAACAGGCCGAACGGGCGATGGAGTCCTATGCCCGCACCGTCGAACTGGGTCTGATGGCGGTACTGAGGCAGCGGCGGTTCGCAGGCCTTCCCCTGCCCGACAGCAACCGCGCCGCGGCGAGAAGTGCGCTGATCGTGGTCGGCTCGGATCGCGGCCTGTGCGGCGGCTACAACGACAAGATCACACGATTTGCCCGCAGCCGCATCGCGGACGGGCCTGTGGAACTTGGCGTCATCGGCGCGCGCGTCGCGGCCCGGTTCGGGGCGGACGGCAAGCCGCTGGCCTTCGCCCTGAACTTGCCCGGTTCGGCCGAGGGCCTGTCGCGGCTTGTCCAGACCATCATCGTGGAGATCGACCGCTGGACGCAAGCGCAAGGCGTCGGGCAGCTCTTGCTGCTGCACAACCGTCGGGAAGGCCGCGCCACGGCGAACCCAACGACGCAACACCTTCTGCCCCTGCCGGACAGCTACCTGCGCAAGCTGTCGGACGCCGACTGGCCCGGCCGGTCCCTGCCGGTCTACCGGATGGATCCCGACCGGCTGATGTCATGGCTGGTGCAGCAGCGGCTCTTCGTGGTGATCCACCGCGCTTTGGCCGAGGCGCTCGCCAGCGAACACGCCTCGCGGCTTGTGGCCATGCAGGCCGCCGAGCGCAACATCGAGGAACGGCGCGACGACCTGCAGCAGCTTTACCGCCAGCGCCGCCAGGAGACGATCACGCGCGAGCTTCTGGATGTGGTGACGGGCTTCGAGGCGGTCAGCACGGCGGATCGATTGCCGTGAGGTCAACGCCGGTCGGACAGCCCGAACGGCCAGCGACAGATTTTCCCCAAGAGACACATTCCTCCTGCACTGCAACTGGTCGTTTTGTCTGATCTCTTGCTGCAGCTGCGAGCATTCACGCCGCAACACTCCCGGTATGGGCTCTTCCCGGTCATCTGAGTATCCGTGTTTGGTCAAGGCGCAACGGGCGACCAACTTCGTTTATCTCGTAGG
>NZ_JAWHTE010000034.1:0-47018 GCF_032586175.1 Ovoidimarina sediminis | reverse complement strand
GCTGGAACCACAACGAGCCAGGGCCTCCGTTACAGATCAAGCCACCCTGTCCCAAATCATCTGACGACGGACACATCTGTCCATCTTGCAATGAGATTGGCACTTGCTGCCGAACGCATGCGCTCACTCAGGAGATCGGGGCGCTCCAGGAAGAGCATACGGATTGCGAGTTGGTGCAAGCGGTCATCCTCGAAGCCGTCCAACAGGGTGAAGCGTGCTTCCCAGGTCCCGCAGGACTGAAACCTCGAGAGATGGTCTTTGTCCGCCGGGCTGTAAAATCCATCATAGATGCGGTTCTCGACCTTAATCTCTTCGTCTGGCCCCGGTGGCGGGTATGTCTCGGCGTAGTGCTGCGCCATGGCGCGCCCCATGCGATCCTGCAGATCGACATTCGAAGACACATAAGCCGCACGATCGGCAATCATCGGATCTGCATCGTTGAGCGCAAATACTGCGGGCGTTGCGTTGGTCTTCACCGGTTTCACCACTTTCGGTGACTGCCCGATCAGTTGGACCAGATCCTCATCGGATGCCGCTGCGAGGTCTCGCGGGTCGACGCGCGCAAGGTCGAGAACAATTCCCCGACTGGCATAGTTCGCGTCGAAACCGCAGCCCACACCAATCACCGATCTTGGGGGGCCACCGAAGCGCTCGATGAGTTGCACCGGATGACACGAACGAAGCAGATCATGAACGTGCTGCTTGTCCCGGTTCTGAAGAAACTGCGCGTAGATTGCGGGTGCCCTGGAGCGAACCTGATCCAGCAAGTGAATGGTCGCCCAAACATCCCCGAGGGCATCATGCGCGATATGGTCCTCGAAGCCATTTGCAGCAGCGAGATCCTCAAGCTTGAAGCTCAGTCGCCCATCCCCGTTGAGTGGCCATGTGAAGCACTCGGGCTTCAAGACATGGACTGCATACATGATCGGCAGGACATCGAGCCGCGTGTTCCCATCGAACTGCATGGCGTAGATCTGCGGTTGCAACGTCTGGAAGAACGACTGCCGCATCATTGGATCATCGAAGCGCAGCGAGTTGAAGCCCGTCCAGGTTGAGGGTGACCACCGTTCAATGATCCCCCGTATCTCACCCATCATCTCAAACCAGTTGGGCAGCGCGGGATCCGTTATCTGATCCAGTGACACACCGGTGACAGCAAGAGCACCCGGAGAGGGGAGAACGTGCGGCGACAAGCGACAGCGCAGATTGACCGTCTCGAGAACATTGAAGTCATCATCTGTATGGATGGCCGCAAACTGCAGGGGATGGTCGAAGGCTGCAGAGCGTCCGGTTGTTTCGAGATCGTAGAATGCGAATGGCATCAGATGATCTTTGACTTGCCCTTGTCAGTAAGCAGCTACGCTAATGTAAGGGTGATCTCTCACTATAGATAAGTCTAGAGTATTGACCTCTTCATACTTGGAGAGCCTAGCTCTAGCCACGGCAATAGGAGGCTCTAGCTGGTCACAGAGATCGAGAAACGGTGCTTCAGAGACGACGGCACTGATCTGTAAGATAGGAGGGGAGGGGGATCGCCCTTCTTTTTCGCCTCAACTTGCTCGGCTCCGCCTCGCTGCGTTTCGGCAAACAGTTTTGGAAATCAAAGCTCTTGCCCCAGAGGGGCAACACACTTTAACTTCCAAAACTGTTTGCCGTCTCTTTTGACTTGCTGGCAAAGCTTCGCAATTTCCGTTCGAAAACGGCTTGCCTTTGGACGAGAACTCTGGAGGCCTCCCCGAAGCGTCGCACCAGGGCCAGTCGCGCACTTTTCAGAGTTCGAAAAACTCCCGATACACTACGAAATCTTCATAGTTCTGCGGGAGATTCAACTGCTTGGTGATGTAGGATTGAACCCTGTTGTTTTCAACCGGCTGAACGTCAACGGTTCCGCTCGGCACGATCATCCGCCACGTAGTTTCCAAGATAGCATCAAAGCCGAAGGGAAATTCGCGTTCTTCAAATTCGCTGAACTGCTCGGGAAGTATTTGAACCAAGAGATGCCAGTGCGGGTTTGACTCTTGCTTCTCCGGGATTGCCAGCCAGTTCAGACGCTCGTCAGTCTTCTTTCGCCAACGCTTTCCAAGAAGCCGTCGGTTAACTCTAGCATCCCAGGCCTTCAGCTTCTGCCGCATGCGCTCCTTTCCCACCATGGGCTCGTTGAAAGCCAGTGTCACAAAGTGGGTAAAATGCTTGTCGCTTAGCCAGGCACGGATTTCATCACGGGCTCGTGTGGCGAAGATCTTGTCTTGAGCGGAGGGCATGTTCGTCATACCAGCTTTTAATAATCATGATTTGCGAGATTTTAAGAGCAGGCCTGCAGGAAGTTCTGTAAGGCAGACCTTCCGCTCCAAATCTCGTCATTGCGCGCGGTCGTAGCCGAAACGGTGACGACCGCTCCACGGCAAGATCTGAAACCGTCAATCCGCAGCCAGACGGGCAAGCTCAAAGAGGTTCTCGAGCGTCATTTCAAGCGCCCCCTCGATCCGGATGCAGCCATCGAGATTGGCGATCCGATACATGGCAACGAGTTGCTCTTCGTCGGGATCGAGTGGAAGCCCAAGAACCTCAGTCAGCACTTCGTGCACCTCGGGGTGATATTCGAGAAGCGCGCATTCCAGGAACGCCGTCTGATCAATCTCGAGAACCTGTGCCAAGGCCGGAATGCGTGTCAGGGGAACCTTTGTCTGTCCATTCTTCAACATCGAGAGCACGTTGGGCTTGGGAAATCCGACACGCCGCGCGATCTCTGTCTGGGTTAGCGGGGAGCTTTCGATTGCCTCGCTGAGCATGCGGGCCGTTGGAGACGTCAGCATGATTGCCATCCTTTCACTGAGAAGCTGATGCTCTGTGATAGGAGGCACTTCGATGTCCTGCTGAGGAGCAAAGGTATTGACGGTCAGGCTGCGTCTCGCCGTCTTCCAGTTATGAGCCAGTCAGGTTGCAGGAAGTCCTAGGTGGCACTGGCAAGGCTTATGGAGGACTGTCGGGCGTGGCGCGCTGAAATCGCGGCATCCTTATAGTAGCGCACCCGAGGCGGGCGATCCGCGGGTTCGGGCGCAAATGGCCGCTTTCGACGTATGCA
Source organism: Ovoidimarina sediminis (assembly GCF_032586175.1). NCBI lineage: Bacteria > Pseudomonadati > Pseudomonadota > Alphaproteobacteria > Rhodobacterales > Roseobacteraceae > Ovoidimarina > Ovoidimarina sediminis. The sequence goes on along the minus strand of NZ_JAWHTE010000034.1, from coordinate 43,936 downwards.
GACATTCCCCATATCGCGCTCGACGTCTGAGATGCGGACGACGCCGTTCACTGCAGGGCGGTAAGCGAAGCTCTGATGCACCATCGCTTGGTGAGCGACTCGACGATACATATGTAGAATGATTTAACGGTTGCTAAGCGCGCACCGCCGATCTTCGCGACCGAACACAGCTTTGGGAAAGCCCGTCGTCTCATGCTAGCTTTGCCCAAAAGGGGAGAACCATTATGGCACTCGACAAGCCGGAAGACACACAATTCGTTCGCTTCTGGAACGAGGTGCTTGAGCCGAAGTTCACCAAATACCGTCACATTCTTCAGGGCGGCTTGTCCCGTCACTCGGCGGCGATCATCCCGAACCTTCCGATCGAGAAGGGTATGGCCGTGCTCGATGTTGGATGCGGTTGGGGCGACATGTCATTGCAGGTGGCTGAGATGGTTGGCGAAAAGGGACGTGTTGTCGGCATTGACTGTGTAGATGCCTTCCTTGACGAGGCGCGCAAGGATGCCGAGTCGCATGGCTTTTCCAATGTGGAGTTCCGGAGAGGCGATGCCGAGATTGCGCTGCCGGAAAACGAGTTCGACTACGTGGTCGCGCGGTTTGGCACCATGTTCTTCACAAATCCGGTCGCGGCCTTGCGGCGCATGCGCCTGGCACTGAAGCCCGGCGGGCAAATGACACACATCGTCTGGCGCCGTCGGGAGGAGAACCCGGCTTGGCAAGCTGCGAAGGACATTGCCCTGAAGCACCTGCCGCCTCCCGGTGAGGATGCCGACACCTGCGGGCCCGGCCCCTTTTCGATGGGCAACCAGGAAACGGTGGGCGCGATGATGAAGAGCGCAGGCTACGAAGACGTGAGTTTCACGCGCGTCGACGAAAAGATCATGGTCGGCACAACACCCGAGGAGTGCATCGCGTTCGCTTTGGCCATCGGACCCGCGGGAGAGGTCTTCCGAGAGGCGGGGGAAGAACTTGCGGAAGCAAAGCGGCCGGAGATCGAGGCGGATATGAAGGCATTCTTCGAAAGTCACGAGCGGGACGAGATCGGCATCTGGGTGCCGACCTCTTCTTGGGTAATAACCGCTCGCAATGCGGGCTGATACAGCGCTTCAAGGTTGAAGTGTTGCGACCACCCTATGAATCCGCCGGGTAAGGCCGCCACAAGCTGAGATGATGTCAGGTGTGGCGGCTGGCGCATAGTAAGCTGATCGGCCTATTCAGGAACGGTTTCCCCGGACCCTCCGAACTCGGAGGGGAAATCCTTCATCTTGGGCAGCCCGTCCTTCATGGGAAGAACCGTTTCGGCATAGTTGACGTGGATGCCCGGCGTGAAGGGAACGCTCGGGATGGTGGCGGCATAGACATCCGTCAGGCCAAGCCCCGGATGCCCCGCCATCAGGTGCCCGCCGCACTTGTCGCACCATTTCCGGTCGCTGTTCTCGGTCTTGTTGAACTGCCGGACATGCTCCTCGCCCTTCACGATCCTGACATTCTCAGGCGGCCAGAGGGTGAAGGCGTTCACCGGGCCTGCGGACCAGCTTCGGCAACTCGCGCAATGACAATAGCCCATCCCCGCGGGCTCCCCGGTCACTTCGATCTCGACGGCGCCGCAAAAGCACTGTCCCGTGTGTGTATTCGACATTCTTGTCCCCTATTTCTTCTGATGGATGCAGACTACCACGTCACATCTCCAAACACGCAACCGGCAATTCAACTCGCCGAAAGCGCGCTGATCAAGAGTCCGCAATGGGCTGATTGTGTTGAAGAAGTCGGCTCGAAGCAGACATCCGACGAGATTGATCAGGTTCTGAGAGCCCAGGACTGCTGACCGTCTGCTTCGCGGCGAAGCGGTCACCCAATCCCTGTCTTTTCATCTTGGCGCTTGCGACTGCGCGAACCTATCGGAGGCGGCTTGACTGCGGGGAGCCAAGCCCACGATGAGGTGGAGCAGACACATCCAGGTCGCCACGTTATAATCTTCGTCTATGGAAAAGAGGGAAAAAGACTGCTTACTTCGCTTGCTGCGAGCGGAGCTAACGGCTGTCCATCAGCAGTTCATACACATGCTTGCCCTTCGGCAATGGCAGCGCGGCGAAATCCTTGAACGAATCACGGCCATTGATGCCGTCGACTTCAAGAATGTCATGCACATCATTGATCATCTTGCTGCACACCAAGTGTCGGCATCTCTGCCGTCCCACCAGATTTGGCCGGGGCATGATGTTGCATCGATTCTGAGTTCGGAGCTTCGAATGGAGCAGCACATGGCCTCGGTAATCGACGAGCTTGATTTTGTGGGTGGGGAGACAAGGCCCTTCATTGATCGGGCCGCGGGCGCGCGGGGTGAATATCGGAACTGGTTGGAGATCGAAATAAGAAGGCATGAGCCGGTTACCTGCGATGACAAGACGTCGAAGGCCGTGGCGGCGCTTCTTGCTGAACTGATCGCATTGGTCGAGCAGTCAATGATGTGCGCATTCATGCTGTGGCATTCAGGGCGAAAGATCGAAGCCGACAACGCCTGGAGATTAAGCGGTGCGTCCATGCTGTATGGCACAGCCCTTATCAAGCGAGCCGCGTACGACGGGTGGATGCCAGCTCCATCAGTTAGCCCTGAGGTTCTAATGCCCTATACTCCCGAGGAAGCCTTCGGCTTGGACATGATCTTAGTGCGGCGATGTGCCGAGATGGGACAAGAAGCTGCCAAAAAGAGCGGTGACGATGCTATCAGCCGAATATGTCTCCGGATATCCGAGGACTGTGACCTGATGCTGGATATGCAGGCCGATGGAGAGTTTCCGGCAGTATTCGGCAGAAGTCCCGTATTTGAGAGCTTCGCTGCAACTTTGGAAAAACACCTCTAACGCGCTTGCAAGCAACTGAGCCGACAGTTGCAGACATTGATCGAAAGATGTCCGCTTCGGGCTGATTGTGTTGAAAAAGTCGGTGTCCTGCCTCAAAGGGTCGAATTGGCAGAACTTCTTCCCGCAAAGGCGCACTCTCGCAAACCACGTTTGCTAAATGGCGCAGTGTAAGGACAAAATTCTAGAATTTTGACGCGATTTTCGGCTTGCGGAGATTTTCAACAGTATCGGCTCTTCCCGGTCATCTGAAGGATTTGGTCGGATGACCGCTGCCGCGAGTTGAGCGGTCATCCGGGGCCGTCAAAACGCGGTTTTCGGCTGGAATGACAGCTTTTACCGATAGCAGACCTTCTCCAGATCAAACCCTATCTCCGAGAGGCGGATAGGCGAACACGTGACAGAAAAAACAGATGCCCACCCTAAGTCCGAAGCAGATCAAGAAAATTTGGCATCCGGCAGCCGACCAAGATCTATCGGGGGATTTGCGCCTGATATGGTATTCTTCTGAGATCGCTTACTTGGACCGGGAAGGATAGGCCGATGAATTGGGAGGTCCTCACCGCGATATCCGGGGTGATCGCGTCTGCCGCAGTTGTGATCTCGGTGGTCTATCTGGCGAAGCAGATTCAGACCAACACAATCGCGACCCATTCTCAAACGCACTTCGCAACAACAACCGCGCTTGCAGAGACAGCCGCCAACATCGCATCAAACAATGATTTGAGTGAAGTCTGGCGGAAAGGTCTATCCGCGCCTGGAGAGCTGGATAATGATGAGTTCTTTCGTTTCGCTCTCCTTGGAACGAGTGTCTTCCGGAACTTTGAAACACTTTATTTTCAGCATCGGACCGGTTTGGTCAGCGAGGAGTTCTGGGAGGGTCACCAGGAAAACATTCTTTGGTTCTTTCACCGGCCCGGCATTCAGATGTGGTGGAAGGAAAAGCGGTTGGGTTTCGGAAAAGACTTTCGTGAGTTTCTCGAGACTTCTTCCCAAGCCGACGTCAAGTCTCCGAACATTCGCCGAGTGTAAGGCGTGCATCGTCAAACCTTATGGAGGGCTATGGTAAAGTTAGATTGAAACGTCGAGCCACCATGATGAAAAAGCCAAAAGCAGGCTTTATTGTCTTCGCCGCCCTGTTCGGACTTACATCGGCCTGCGCTCCGACCCAACAGCATGGTGATTGGTGGGGTCATGGCCCGATGGGGCCTGGCCATATGCAGCCCGACGGCATGCACGGCTGGGGTTGGGGGCACATGGGTCAAGGCCAACAGCAAAGGATGCAGCGACACTGGACCTACATGAACGAGGGAGTGCCTGCGGCCTATCGAGGGGTCAGAAGCCCCTTTCGAGCAACGACGGAGGTGATTGCCGAAGGAAACGCACTCTACTCTGACAATTGTTCCAGATGCCATGGCGGGGAAGGTTTAGGAGACGGTGAGGCAGGACGCTCTCTTGTTCCTTCTCCTGCCTTGCTTAGATGGTTTTCCCAAATGCCATTGTCTGGAGATGAATATCTTCTCTGGACCATTTCCGAGGGAGGCCGCCGATTTGGGACCAACATGCCGGCGTTCAAGGGTGATCTGACCGAAGAAGACATTTGGAAGATCATCACTTACATGCGCGCGGGTTTTCCTTAATCTATCCCAGTTTAATGACCGGCTTATGCACCCGCGGCTAGAAGCCAGCTTCCCCATCCGATCAATACTACGCCAAGGGTTCGGCTCAGTTGACGTCCGAACGGTAGGGTCTTCTCGGCAAGAACCACCAGCGTCAGAACAGCCACCCAGGGAAGATTCATAATACCAAGGGCAAACAGCAAGACCATCAGCATCCAGCAGCAGCCTAGGCAATAGATCCCGTGATGCATGCCCATCATGACCGCACCAGATGTGTGCTCTCGCCAATGCGCAGTCAGGAAACCAAGCGGGGAGCGGCAATGCTCCAGACACGCATCTTTTAACGGTGTCCACTGGAAGGCTCCTGCTATGATCAGAAGCATGCCCCCGAATGCGGGCGCGACTTTACCCATCATCGAAGTCAAGGCTTCACCAGTGTGAAGCCACCAGTTCAGGATCGTTGCAGCCAGTGAAAAACCAATCCAGACGAGCAGATACCCGGCCAAGAAACACAGGGTCGGAGCGAACGCTCTGCCGGTCGCTTCGCGCCTAGCGCGCACTCGTTCGTAGATCATGACCGCGGGTGTGACCGAAGGGAGCATCATTGCGAACATCATCACGGCCCACATGACGAACATGTAAATGAAGTCCGTGACCGACCACTTCATCATCATGGGCCTGGCCATGGCGCCGCCCATCGACGTCGAGGACATCCTCAGGCCAAGATGAACTATGTAGGCCCACGAGATGCCCGCAAGAACAATGATCGAGCAGGCCACCAGGATGCGATCCCGCTTCCCAACCGCAGTCACTGACATCAAAGCGCCTGCGCGACAAACTGTGTCAGCCGGCCCAAGAGACTTGCCCGACGACGCCGGAGCGACCTTGCCAGTTCACTGGCATCTCGTCATCGTTCCAGACGGTGCCATCACTGGGCGCCAAGTCGCCTTCATGTGCATCATGGCCGAACGCGACACTGAACGCCGCATTCTTCAGGCTCATCTTTTTCCCCAGATCGTTTACCAGACGCCGGGTCTTCAGCTCACCAATGCCGGCCACTTTGGCAGAGACTTCACCATCGGCCTCGCTCACACTAATGGCGACACGCCTCGTCGGTAACCAGGAGGAAAGCAAGCTTGAAGGAACTTCCATGCCGCCGCCGGAGGCCCCTTGCAGGATAGTCTCAAGGGCAGATGCTTGTTCATCACTAGCGCCTTCGTCGATGTAGACGCGACCGGTCCCATCTGCGTCGAACAGCGTCGGACCGGGAAAATGCAGAGAGACGATTGCATTCTGACCGGCAAGGTCGACGCCCTCGTAACTTCCTTCGCGCACGCGCAGAAGAAGCGATGTGGCACAGTAACCCTGATCCATAAGCATCAGGTCGGCCTGACCAAACCAACATGGACAGAGCATGTTGCAGCTGCATGTCTCGACGAGCTCACCTGATAAACTCCATGTCATAGCGTCGTCCCCCCTTTTTGAGCCATTGGGATAATGGAAGTGTAACACAGCCAACCATCAGTTTCCTAATCCGGGGGATCGATTGGACTAATAGAGGGGCCGGCTCAACGAACGCTGGGAGCCGTCGTCTGCATCTGCGGGGATCAGAGGGGCAACACTTCCGCATCGGGATCGACGCCGTCATTTGAGTATTTCAGTCTGGTGACTGCTATGTCGCGGCAACCGTTCATCCGGAATCGGCGAAACGCGCTTTTCAGTGAGAACGACAACTTCCACCGGGATAGGACGCTACTGGCCTTCTGCCATACAACCCACTGACGTCGCGCCGGGCTTACGTCAATGCTGCCGTATCCGTTCCCGAAAGTGTGGTATGTTGAAAATTGGCCGGCGACGAGCAGCCTTTCGCTGACCGTGAAGCAACAAGATGTTTCGGCATGCATTTCTTGACCAGCGACGGTGTCGATCTCTACTACCGGCTCGATGGTGAAGGTCCACCATTGCTGATGCTGAGCGGCATATGGAGCGATACCACAACCTGGAACGCGCAGGTCCGAGCATTTGCTGAACACTATACCTGCATACGTCTTGATCACCGGGGCATCGGTCAATCTGAGAAATGGGTTGGAGAATATAGCTACGAACAGCACGCCCGGGATGTAAAAGAGTTGCTCGATCAGCTGGGACTTAAGCATGTCCCAATTTTGGGGGTTTGCCATGGCGGCATGGCTGCTGTGACGTTGGCTATGACCTATCCCGGCTACGCGGGAGCCCTTTGCATCAATGCAACACAGCTACTGAAGTCCGAGAGATTGACACAGACATACATCGGTTGGAAGCGGATCTTGGAGACCTCCGATTTCGAAACGCTCTACACTGCGATCTTGCCAACGGTCATGTCGGAGCATTGGCTTGAACAGAACCGACACCGCCTTCCTGCACTGCTTGAAAGCATAGAGAAACGGATTGAACCCGCTGCAGCCTTAAAGATGGTCGAAGCGCTTGTCGGTTATGCTTCAGTGGGTTTCCAGCCCTCAAAGTTTGCATCGATTAGTGTTCCGGCTCTGATCATGGCTGGTGGCGAGGACATGTTCATCGCACCACACGTTATCTTCGAGGAAAGTCGGCTATGGCCGAACGGAACCTACCACCTCTTCAAAGGCTCTGGACACTTTCCGCAGCGAGAGAAGCCGGATGAATACAATGCCGCAATTCTCCGCTACCTCAAGAATATCGCAGACATAAACCAACAGATTTGAGGTTCTGCTCTGGGCCGATTGTCTTGGAAAACTCCACTTGAGTGGACCTTTGATCGTTCCGGGCTCCGAGCAACCCTTCGCCGCAGGGTGCCAGAACCTCTAGGTGGATAAAACCGCCATTTGCTCAAAGAAGCTCATCTGGGCTAGCAATTATCCAGATCGTGCAAACCGAAAGGATTTTGGGGTGCCTAAAGGATATTTGGTTGTCTGCTACACCGGTCCAGCATCTGAAGAGAATCTGGCTGCCTATGCGACCGACGCCCGGCGAGCAATGGAAGCGTTGGGAGGGCGGTTCATTGCAAGAGGCTTGCCGGTAAAGACGTTCGAAGCTGGTAAGTATGAGCGCTCGATTGTCATCGAGTTTGAGAGCACAGATGCGGCGATACGCGCCTACGAACACCCAAGTTATCAAGCAATCTTACCCCGCCTTGGAGTAATGCGCGACATGCGAGTCATTGAAGGCGACGAGCCCACTTAGGAGATCTGTCTTTGTGATTGGTTGCGGTCAGCTTCGAAATCGGGGCGGTCTTACGCTACACCGGACCCGTTATGGCTCTGCGGACTGCAGCGACCTCTCGTTCGCTATCGGCGGGTAAGCTACTTCGGTTTGAAGCACACGATCTGAACCGGGTGGGTTCTGCGCTCTTCAATGTTACGCGCGGCATTTCGAACAATCTGCGGGGCCTGCTTTCCAAGAAGGATGTGAGTTCCGAATACCGGTGCGTCACCGTCTTCCACGAGCTTGATGACAGCCTTGTAGCCCTGCAGGTATTTCTCGCCGGTATCCGTGACGTCGATATCTCTGAAGCCGGCATTTCTTAGCAATGCAACGGTATCCTCCGGGCGCATCAAGTAGGCTCCGCTACCATCTTCCGACCAGGGAACCGGGTGATGCGGGTCGCCAACTTCGCCAAGCCCATGTTCGGTCAGCGCGAAGAACGCGCCGGGCTTCAAGACGCGGAAGCTCTCGGCAAAGAAGACGTTTCGATCGGGCACGTTCATTGTGACGTGCTGCGTATACCCACCGTCGAACTCTTCGTCGTCATAGGGCAGTTTCTGCCCATCGCCGTGTCGAAACTTCACCTCATCTTCCATTCCGACGAGCGCGGTTAGCTTGTTGGCCGCATCGACGAACGGGGCCGTTATGTCTATGCCCTCGACGTGACACTGAAAGCGCTTTGCAAGATACCGCGCGGGACCACCGATCCCACAACCGATGTCGACAAGCCGATCCCCGTCTTTGATCGGTAATGCATCGGCAAGTTCCACGGTGGCGGGAAAGCCGCGTGCATGAAAATGATCCACGGGAGCGAGCTGTTCGATGGTAACAGAGCCGGGATCGATCCCTGCCAACTTCATTGCTTCCAGGATTCGGGAGTAAACATCTCCCTTGCCCCAATGATCTGAAATGGCCTGTGCGTCCGTCATGTAAACCCCGGTTGATTACAGCTCATTACCACAGTTTCGATGGTTTTCAGCAGGCTGTTTCCCTTTGTCTGCACTGGGCTGATTGTGTTGAAAGACTCCACTTGAGTGGTCCTTTGACCGTTTCGGGTTCCGAGCAACCCTGCGCCGCAGAGTGCTTTAGCATCTGCTAAGCGGCCGAAGCACTCACAAGGAGTATGATCCGTTCAACACAGACATTTTCGCGCAATTTGTGGTATCGTGACTGAAGCCGGGCACGCACATTTGCAGGCTCGGACAGAAGAAACTTTCCTCGAGGCGGGTTAGCCCGGCATCCCTATCGTCAGATGGAGCCAATAATGGCTTAACTCACGGAAGGGAGTTCCCATGTCATCTCCAAAATACATGATGGTCACAGTCGCGAAGTGCGCGCCACAGCAATACGGCAAAGCGATCGAATACCTTGAGGGCTTGGCAAATGATCTCAAAAGCGGCGCCGGCGCTGCGACGACACGACATGGGATCATCGCAACCGGAGAGCATACCGGTCAGCTGATCCTCTTCCAAACATACGCAGAGATGAATGGGATTGATCGGGCCTTTGGTGTTTACGAAACATCGACCGCATACAGGGGCCTCATTCACGACGTCGAGGTATCGGTCACACTGCGCAATATCATGCGGATTGAGGACTTGGGGCTTCAGAGCCCGTCTGGCGGCGTGCCTGCCTACGGCGTAGTGACGCGAGCCATCTCTGCTGAGCTGGAGATGGAGAGAATGCGTGCCGTAGTTCCGCATTTCGAGAACAACGGGGCAATGATCTTCCGCTACTGCACGATCCTGACCGGGCCTGCAGCCGGCCACCGCCTGTTAGTCGTAGGCTACCCGTCGATGGACTCGGTGGAGAAGACTTATGACACGCTCAGGGGAAGCGCCGAATACGACGCCATCCTTGAGACTCACGAGATTGAGTGGCGAAACATCATTCGGGTTACCGGATGATGGAACCGGCCCGCTGATGGTGGCGCTTTCTGTCGAAGGATCTCCGGCTTCGAAGTCGCGGTTTAGCATCAATAATGAGCCGTGCGATGCCCGTTGCGGGCTCGGGCTATGATGCTGAAGTTAGACAAGATCAATATGCTGGGGCGCGAAGAGCGTCCCAGCATTTCACGCTCTCAATCCTGAGTTTTGTCAGCCCTCAGCGTGCTCACACGTCACGTTTGGGTTGAACGGCATCAGGTCACCCATCGGATTCTCTCTGAACAACCAGACGTGTTGGTCGTAATGCGGCATGAAGCCGTGGGCCTCGTCACCCTCCGTGGCGGGATCGTCCGCCATATGGTCCCATGTGCGACCGTTCAGCGTTGGAGCCTCCCCCATGCCTGCAGCTTCCCATGCAGCTTCAAAGACAAGGTTCTCGACTGCAACGAGTTCCATCGAGCCGTCAGCTTTCGGCTCGTATATAAGGATCGCTGGATGCGACCAGTCGGTATATGTCGACTCGCCGTTCACACGCGGTTCAGTCTCAGTGATCTTCAGCATTGCCGGGTGAATGTAGTGGATCCCCATTGCACCGAGTTCCGCGGGTAATCCCTCACCTGCGGCTGAAACACAGTGGTTGTCAGGCGTGATGTAACCTTCCGCCAGTGCTACGTTGATATCCTTGTATTTCTCCACGCTGGCGCGAAGCGCATCGAGGTCGACCTCGTCGGCCAAGACAGTCAATGGTGCGCAGGTGGCAAGCACGGCCAGAATTGAGGTTCTGTTCATCCTATCCCTCCAGGTTTTGGGCGTTCGCGCGCACATGGCCCGCGTCCGCGCACCTAGTATAGCACGGCATTGAGCCAACGGTTGTTTTGCTGTCCGTGTCCCCGCGGTTTTCGATAAGCTCAGTGTGCGGCATAGATGCGGCCGTCCGGCTGCTGAGGACCTGGATCGGGGGAGGGTTATGTCAGAACGATTGATCATCACCATCGCACTGCTGCTTGCTCCCATGATTGCCGCTGCCGAAAGTGAGAAGCCTCTGGGGTGGGAAGACGTAAGCGCAATCTTTGTGGAGCGATGCGTAATGTGTCATTCAGCCGTCGCGGGTGCCTCGAAGGGGCTTCGACTGGATAACTATGCTGCGGCGCTTGCTGGTGGCGAGACGGGTGCAGTTCTCGTATCAGGTGACGTAGCCGGCAGCGAACTCATCCGACGCCTACGAGGCCAAAGCACCCCTCGTATGCCGTTCCTCAGCCGCCCTCTGCCCGAGGATCAGATTGCGCTGATCGAACGCTGGATAGAGGCCGGTCTTCCGGAAATGGGTGGGGAAAGGTAACATCATCGGAGCGCGGGCGAGCCCATCTTTCCACCTTCTAAGCAGTAGAACACGAATGACCGCTCCGGGCTCGGCGTGGTCATCTTATGGTTTCAGTCAAGTGGCTGCTGTGCGGTGCCAACCACTCAACTGCGGCCGTCGAAATGCGGTTTTGGCAGGGAAGGTCAGCTGCTGCCGGGGGTAGACTTCGTCAGAATGGGCTGGCTGTCCCAGATGAGAGGCATTGGAAAACATGCGCTTAAGCCTCTTCTGCTGACGTTGAGGTAAGCCAAAGCAAATATGCAGTGCTTGATGGCAAAAAACCGTTGCCGGAACAGTAAACTATGTAGGGATCCGCGAAGAGCACATCTGGTAAAGGCGATCTTAACAAATGTGATTTTGTGACCGGGTTCACGCTGCAGAGGCGTTTTGCCCCATTAATTCCCTGAGAATTGTCTGAAGCCGTCGTCAAGGAACCATCGAGCTTTGCAATAAGGGTATCGTGACTTGGTTTTGTTTGTGTAGCGAGTATGCCCTGGCCTTTGTGTCCCTGAAGACTGGTGCAGTTTGATAGTAACGTTCGCGCCACGGCGATGAAGTTTGTGGCCTTAGTCGGTGATTGGAGTGAAAATGCCTGGAGTCAACGAGTTGATGCAGGAGCTTACGGCATGCGAGAAGATGTGGCTTCTTGCCGGTGAGCTACTGCGTGACGAAGGTATCGAAGAAGTGACGGCCCAGCATCTCGCTGAATTGCTGGGCCAAACGCTTTCCTGTGTTGCCATCCACGATACTCTTTGCCCGCTTGATCAGAAGAGTGTTGCCAGTGTTCTCGAACGTGCAACGTCTACCGCGTCACAGCTGCACGCCGAATTCGTCAACGAAGTCCTAAAGCACAAGTAATCAATCGTATCTCGTCAAGTTCTAGCAGCCTCAAAAAGGCTAGGCGCGGCACCTATTGGCGCCCATAGCGCAAAGAGTAGGTTACTTCCCCCTACTCTGATCTTCAGGGCAGGTAGACGCTGCGCACATACATGGGCACCACGATCACCGCCACTATCCTTTCGCTGCCATCAAACATGTTCGCCAATTCTGGAATGCTGGACTCGAGAGACATGCTGCCTGACAAGGGTTTCCCCGCAGGCTCACTCATCGCCAAATCCACAAGCTGGTCGAAGCGATAGATCCGGTGAAAATCTGGTTTCGTGTTGGAATATGGTAGCGCTTCTCCTGCTCCCCATGAGAGTGGGCCGCTCTCGTAGTCGATCGAGAATACCATCTCGCCGCCGTCTCGATTTATGGTCCAGGTTTCACTCCGTTTCGGAGCGTTGCTCCCGACGCTCTCTATCGAGGCACTGCGGGCAATGTCCGCGTGGGCTGCGTTTTCGTAGGGATCATATCCATCAACGCCCGCGTAGAGTCGTGTCACATACGTTCGAACTTCATCGGAGTCGTTCTTCTTTGCGAGGTTAGCGAACGCAACTCCGCGAAAAGTAGACGGATCGGAGGGCTTGCCGTCGGCGCCCGTCGCCAGATAGCGGTCTACAAAGACAAGTAGGGTATTTGCCCCGGCCAGCGCACCTCCGGGAAACGGTATCGCAGACCAACCTTCTGGAATCTGTGATTGAACCGACTCTTGGTTTACCTCAAGTGCAACCACAATGCGGCTGTCGTTATTGGAACCATACAGAGTTTCCGCCTGAGCAGCATGGGCGAAGAACACAGCAACGATTGCAAATGAAAGCACCCGGCAGAACAGGTCAGATGGACGAGGTTTCATATCTATCCCCCTTGGTGTGAGCGTGCTTCTTCCACTGAAAAGGAGAGCACACGTCATCTTTTTGAATGATGGAAGGATAGCAGAAATTCGTTCTCAGGTCTTGCGCTGTGCTGGGAGGAGCCTCGTAGCTCTCACTGGCGGACTTTTCAAATAGCTCGAGGGCGTCCGCTTCGAGGCCAGGGCAGACGCTCCACGATTTCGCCCTGATGTTTACTGCGCGGACCTAGCTGACATGCTGCCTGCTTGCCCTAAGCCTCACCTGATGCAAACTTGAACGCGGAGGAGGGATGTCTGCCTCATCGCTGGATGTCTTGGCAGCCGGACCTGCTCGGTGCCATGCTTTGGGAGGAGCGTGCATGACATCCAACACACCAGGTTCCACACCACCGGACGATCTGAAACCAGCGGGCAGGGCCGCACCTGTGGTTAACAGGGTGACCGCGGATGATATAACCGTGTCACTAAAGGCCGGGTTTGCCGACTTTCTCGCTCGCCCCTTAATGAGCGGCTTCTTCGGCCTCTTCTACGCGGTTTTCGGGCTCCTATTCGTTTGGTGCTTGGTCTGGCTCGACAAGATATGGATGGTAATTCCCGCCGCCGTCGGCTTCCCATTGATAGCGCCTTTCGCCGCTGCCGGGCTTTATGAAATGTCTCGGAGGTTGCAGAAGAAAGAGAATTTTGGCTGGTCTGAAATCCTCACCGTCATGGCCAATCAACGCAAGCGCGAGATGGGCTGGATGGCCTTTGTCACCCTGTTTATCTTGTGGGTATGGTTTTACCAGTTTCGGACGGTTTTGGTGATCATACTTCAGGATTCATCCTTCTCGGACTTGGACGGATTCTTGAACACCGTATTCTTCACACCACAGGGCTGGACGTTCCTTGCAGTTGGCTCCTGCGTAGGCGCATTTCTGTCGGCTGTTCTATTCACGGTTACCGTCGTCGCCATGCCCATGCTGCTCGACCGCGAGGATACCGATTTTGTTTCCGCCATGCTGACCTCCGTCCGCGTTGTGAGGGAAAATCCAGTGATCATGTTCTCTTGGGCGGCGATCATTTCGGTCACCATTGTGTTATCGCTGCTTCCTGCGTTTCTAGGGTTGATTTTCACTCTGCCGATCCTTGGCCATACCACATGGCACCTCTATCAGCGGGCTGTTATCTCGGAGGAAGGGTGGTCGATTCAGTCATCACCTTGATTAATTGCATTTTGGCATCGTCGGTGTCCGTCATATGGGACTTATTTTCAGATGACGGCCCTGGCCTGTTAACTAGCCATTGGCAGTGTTCGAGTCGCGGGTTCGATCACGAACGACCGCTCCTACTAACAGGGGAAATTCCACAGATCAGCCTCGATGTCCGAGGCTCGTTCTGAAACTCAATGAAGGAGAAGACCATACGATGAGTGTTTGACGCACGAAGTGGAAACTGTGCGATGAATAGTGTGCTGATTTTGCTTTAAAAAGTGGTGCCCGGGGGCGGAATCGAACCACCGACACGAGGATTTTCAATCCATCCTGCGGGAGATGTTGTAAGACTGTTTTCGAAACACAAATGTAAAAAATATTCATACCTTCGAGCGTCCACTTAATGCTTCAAGCACCTTCAATGCCTATCTTAAGCTCCCACCTGGTCGAAGCCGCTCATATTAAATCTAACTTCCTAGCCAAGGCGGTTGCCTCTCCTCTGGAAGACGCATTGAGCCGCGCCAAGATAGCAGAGACATGATGATCGACAGTCTTCGGTGAAATGAACAGCGTTTCGCCAATCTGACTGTTGGTCAATCCCTCGCCCAGAAGCCGAAGCACGTCAATTTGGCGCTTGGTCAGACCGTATGGCCCGGACGACGGAGGGCGGCCCCGCTTAATGCTGCCGGATTTGTTGCTTCTTTCTCTCAACTTTCTGAGCGCCGGAGTTGCTCCTAGATCCTTGAAGATGGATATCGATTGAATGCGCTGTTCAGTAGTGCCGAATGCAAGGGCCATGGCTTCTTCGTATCTAGCGCCACGATCGCGCCATGCCTTAGCAGCTCCATTAAGATTTCCCGATAATTCTAGGCGGTATGGCTCGGAAAATTGCGAGAGGTCATCTGGCGCAATTTCGGCTCCCAAGCGTCTTAGCCACACGCAGGTTCCTCCGATCTTCTCAAAACCCTGCGTGTTGGATGTAACCATTTGCAGGCGCCCGATTGCCTCAGGAATAGCTTCGCCAGTCAGCCACGCATGCTCTGCCTTGATTTCTGCCAGGAATCCAATCCGCTGCTGCTCTGCGTCAGGGCGGTCGTATAGATTGAGATACTCAACGACGTTGGGATCAGGATCCACTCCTGTCCGAACCTGGTGCATGTATAGCGCGATTGCACCATTGAAGTTGTAGTTCTCGGGCACCCGGTCATCAGGGTCGAACACCCTACTCGCAACTGAAATCACCTCATCCCAGTAACCAAGCTGATGCTTTGCCCTGGCGACCATGCCGACTGCATATCTGTAGTAGGCTTCCATCTCTTGTGCGCGGCTGAATTCCGCGCTTTCTTCCGCGCGCTCAAGGGCCTCCCGAAAGTCACAGGTGTGAAACTCTAGGTGCATCCAGTTACCGAGGGCACGCGCGGTATGGTCTGGGTCGTCGAGTGTCCTGCTGATCTCCAAGCTTTCCGATAAAAGTTTCCTGCCGTGTGACTTGTCCCAATGAGTATAGGCCATCCCGATGTTGTTCAGAGCATGGGCTATAATGTCTGGCCGATCAAACTCCTGAGCTAATTCGATTGCGAGGCGCGCGGGCTCTTCGACCTCTTCGTGCCGGTATCCCGTCATTAGAAGTTGGGAGTAAGACGAATATGCTTGGGCCAACTCTGGTCCACGGCTATCGGAAAGCATTGATATCGCCTCCTTGATCGCCGTGAATGCTCCTTGGTAATCGCTCCTGATCCAGCGGTAGCGGGACAGCTTTCGGAGTGCGTCACCCTTTCGAATAGGGTCGTTAGTCGCGTCGATCAGTCGAATGGCCCGCTCCTGATAGCCCGCCGCACGCGAGTGTTCCCCCGCCGTGTAGCTTGACCACGCAGCATCTTCCAGGAGATCCGGCTCGCTGTCATCGCCCGCAGCATCGACCGACAGGGCATAGAAGGCTGACGCTTCCCGGCGCGAGCCAACCGCCGCGGCAGCCTCGGCAGCCCTAGGCGCTATGTCTGCGACTGCGGCATGATCATGGGCACCTTCCGCATGATGCAGGAGCCGCGAGAGACCTACTGTGCCATCCCCCCTGAGTTGCTCAAGGAAGTGACGATGTAGCGCGCGCTTTTTCAATGCCGATAGTGATGAAGCCACGGCTTCTCTGGCGATCTCGTGCTGAAAATAAAGGTTGTCTCCGTCAGTGAGCAAAATACCAGCGTTGAGACAGTTCTCAATTTCCTCGTCCATCTCAAGTTGGCGACCCAAAACGGTTTTCAATAGTGTAATTTCTGCCCGCCGTGGAATGACTGAGACAGCCTCGAGCAGGGTTCTACTGTCCGGCCCTAACCGATCCACCCGGGCAAGAACGGCATCGCGTATGCTTGGCGGGAGACTGTCGTCTTCATTTCGTAAGAGCTCAGTGACGAAAAATGCATTTCCACCGCTTGCACTGAGGATGCTGTCGGGATCTCGAGCCATGCCTTTGCATAATTCGGCGACGGCACCGGCAGACAAAGGGGACAAACTAATCCGCAGTAGCGCATCGATCGGAAGGTCACCAAACGCCCTGCGGATCTTCTGTCGGTTGCTTGCCTGCTCAGCACGGGAACTGACGATCAGTAACAGGTGTCTGTCAGTGATGCGCCTGGCGACAAAGCGGACGAAATCCACTGTAGCATCATCCGCCCAGTGAAAGTCTTCAATTGCCACGATCGTTCCAGTTTTCTGATCAGAACAGGCCGCCAGAATTTTCGCATAGACAGCGACGTGATTTTGAGCGTTTGAAAGCTCTTCTGAGAGGAATGGCGCGGCCTCTTGAAGTAGGTCATGCAGCGGTCCTAGCGGCTCTGCCACGCTAAGGTCTTCGCAAGCCCCTTGCAGCACGCGAACCTCATCTTCGATCCTGGATAAAAAGTTCCGAACGAGGCTGGTCTTCCCGATACCAGCCTCGCCGCTTACCAAAACAACTCTGCCCCTGCCGTTAGTGGCCTCACAAAGCGCCCCTGCCAGCTCGCCAAGTTCTTTTTCCCTATCAAGTAGTTTCATACAGGCCTTACTCCTTGGGAGAGATTAGCGCCTTGCGAATTTTATAGGGAACAAAAATGGGGGTATCAAAGGGGATAAATTAGGGAAGTCTCCCGACGCGAGCATCGGCACGGTGTGTGAAATTGCCTTTGTATCGGCCACGCGCCCACCGCAAATGGAGAAAACACCATGCAAATCTTACGAAAGTTCCGCGCCGCAATCCGCAAGGACCCCTTCGCAGAGGTATCTGAGGTCAATCGCATCCTAAAGCGGGGACCGCATGACTACCCAGCAGGGGTCCGGCACACCAGTAGCTCGCCGCGCATGATGGGCGGTTGGTAGGGAGCTGGGCAGCGTTCTGATGTTGCAGGCGTGGACTACTGAAAATCGAGCATCTGCTTGGGCTAGACTCGGTAAAATGGCGACTTTGCTCACCTTCTCGTAGCAGTTGCCGAAGGTCACGCCGGCATCAGATCCTGCTCCAGCCTCTCGAACATCGACAAATCCTCCTCGGGGTTCTCAAAGGGGTGACCGTAGCCTCGATAGACCCGCGCTAGTGTCCCGTTCCAGTGCACTCGGCGAGAAAGCGATCAATTTCAGACTTTATTTGAGGCCAACAGGGATCGTTCTCTGACGGTATGTGGCTGGGACTTTCGTAGCTTACGAACCGAGCCGATGGGAGAAGAGAAGCCATAAGCCTTCCTTGCTCAGCCGGATGCATCCGGTCTTGGTCGCAGTGCAACACAAGGCATGGCGTTTCTACATGCGGTAGAACATCGGTCACGTCGATTTCGTCAAGGACGCTTCTGTAGCGACTGATGATTTCAGGCGTAACCATCTTAAGCATCGCCTCCGCGAATTGGCGACGATCTTCTACGCTAGCCAGCGGCACAATCATGTCAGCCATCATGTCGCGTAGCGAAGGATAGTCGTCGTCCCAGCCCACTTTCATCATGGCCTGGACCGCGCTTGCTCGGTCGCGATCTTTTTGCTCGGGTCGTTTGGCTCGACCTAATGCAAATCCTCCGACCATGACAATTCCTGAGACTCTTTCCGGGTAACGTGCGGCAAACGCCGAGGCCACTGCGCAACCCTGAGACATTCCCAGGATAGGCGCCCTATCGACGCCTGCAGCATCAAACACGGCCCTCAGGTCTTCAACGAGCTGGTCAAAACTCATCTCCGGAATCTCTCGGTCGGAGAGACCGTTCCCACGCGCATCAAAACGAATGAAGCTGTATGCCTTTGAGAAGTTCTTTATGAAATGGGCAAGGTGGGGGAGCCGCATATCCAAGTCTAGGCGACTTATCCACGCCGGTGCCCTTACCAAGGGAGGACCCTTGCCGGTCAAGGTCCATGCGAGATTGACGCCGTCTTCGCTCTTGGTGAAGCGAACATCGTCACTCCCGATAGCCTCTGTTGTCGACGCTTGTCCATCTGGTTTAGGGACGACCGAGAAGACCTGTAGAGGCTCCTCAATATTCTTGAAGCGACGTATTCCTTCATTGTGAAGAATCAAAGGAAGACCGCTTCCAGCGAGATCAGCGACTAGCTTTGAAATGAGAACTCCACCCTCTGGAGCCGCTGCCTCCAGCCTCGCGGCAATATTTACGCTTTCTCCAAAGATGTCGGCACCTGATACCGTCACATCGCCAGCGTGAATACCCATTCTCAAAGCCAAACGTTCTGGGTGATTGTATGGCGGAGGATCCGAACCCATAAGGTCTTGGATTTCCGAAGCACAGAGGACCGCGTTTCTTGCTGAGGTGAACTCAACAATCGCTCCATCCCCCATTAGTTTGACGACACGTCCACCATAGGCTTTCACCTTAGGCTTGATGGTTGAGCGGAATAGCTCATCAAGCGCTTTGAGCAGGCTAGCCGAACCCTTCTGCATTAGGGCGCTGTATCCGACAATGTCCATTGCCAAAATGCTTGAGAGCCTATGTTCTACCATGTTTCCTCGAAGTCCCTGAACATCCTGAAGATCGAACCTCTATTTCAAAAAACTGCATCAGGTTTTCATGGCCGCGAACAATTGAACCGGCTCTGATACGCCTTTCAGACGCTTGTGACCGCGCTCTGCAAATCTAAGGTCGG
The DNA here is from genome assembly GCF_032586175.1 of Ovoidimarina sediminis. Taxonomy (NCBI): domain Bacteria; kingdom Pseudomonadati; phylum Pseudomonadota; class Alphaproteobacteria; order Rhodobacterales; family Roseobacteraceae; genus Ovoidimarina; species Ovoidimarina sediminis. The sequence goes on along the minus strand of NZ_JAWHTE010000034.1, from coordinate 24,966 downwards.
AACCGGCGGCCAAGTCGCGCACTGTTCTCGAAACTATGCACTGACTAGCCTCCGCTTCGCCCATCACCCGCGCCGCAATGTGAACTGCCAACCCCGAAACATCGTCGCGGCTCGTTTGAATTTCACCGATATGCACGCCGGTTCGGATTTCAAATCCCAGTTCAATTGCTCTTTCGATGAGCGCCTGCGCAGCGTAGACAGCGCGCGCTGGACCATCGAATGTCGCAAGATAGCCGTCACCCAACGATTTAACCTTTACCCCGCGGAAGCGCGCCAGCTCTGCATCGACCAGGTTTTCGTAGCGTTGCATAAGATGGCTCCAGGCCCCGTCACCAATGCGCGTCGCAAGCTCGGTCGATCCAACAATGTCAGTGAACAACACCGTGGCCAGCGTTCTATCGATTGAGGGAGCCGGCTTGGTGCCGGTCAAGAACTCTTCTATGCGATCAGCGATCATCTCCAAATCATCACCGACCCACGGCAAGTGATCATCGCCTGGCAGTTCTAGCAATTCGGCGTTTGGGATCAGCCGCGCCAATTCCCGGCCGCCTTCAATATTTACGATCATGTCTCTCCTACGGTGTATGACTAGTGTAGGCGACTGAACGGCGGGCAGGATATCCGCGATGCTGATCTGCCGATTCAGGTTCATTAGAACAACAGCCGCACCTGGGCTTGCGCCGGCGCGTTCGCGGCGCGCCCACCATCCTTGATAATCAGCATCGCCCGCCATTGAAGGCGCGTATCGCAGGTATCCTGAGCCGGTGCCCCAGAAGTCACGAACATACCCAAGGAATGCATCAAAGGCGCTCTGGTCCTCAATCCATTGTTCAAAGCGTGCCAGCGACCCATGAAGAACAAGTGCGCGGCATCGATCGGGATGTGACGCTGCAAACAGTGCTGCCAGAGTTCCACCTTCAGATAGGCCGAATAGGGCTGCATCTTCGATACCGGCATGGTCCATCACTGCGCGTATATCGTCCATGCGCTCGTCCATGCCCGGCATCCCCTTGCCACGGTCAGATAGGCCGGTGCCGCGCTTGTCGAACATCACGACAGTTGCGTATTCGCCAAATCGCTCCAGCCAAGCAACAGAACTGGGATGATCCCAACAGCAGTCCAGGTTCGAAATCCAACCCGGAACGATGACGAGATTAAGCTTGCCACGACCAAACTTCTGATATGCGACGTGGACATCTCCCGATTTTGCGTATCGTGTTGGTTGCGCCTTCATCCCCAATTCAGCCCTCCGGCATTTCATAAGTGTTGGCTCAGAGGTTGGGACACTTGATGCCGGCGATCAATATTTGATGGCAGACCAACACCCTTGCGAGCCCGCCATACCGGATAGAGTGGCCAGCGCTTCACGAACTTCGATCGCTCAGTGCGGAGAGGAAGAGGCAGTTCGGCCCCCATCGCAGGGTGGATCAGGCATTTCAGGATCGTGTCTATTGCTTTGACTGGGGTTGGTTCATAGCCTGATTGCATCAACCAATATGGCCGAAGCAATGATGCCAAACACGCAATACGCCAAGAGCGGGGACATTCATATCGCCTATCAGGTTTACGGTGATGGCGCTGCGAACGTAGTTCTGGTGCCTGGCTTCATTTCACAGATCGAGACCTACTGGGAAAATCCGAACTGGGCAAACTGGCTGGAACGTTTAGGTCAGTTCGCAAAGGTTGCACTCTTCGATAAACGCGGCACCGGCCTCTCTGACCGCGGAGTCGCTGTGCCTGACATGGACAAACGGATGGATGACATTCGTGCGGTCATGGATGCGGCTGGCATGGAGACAGCTTATGTGCTGGGCATTTCCGAAGGGGGCTCGCTTGCTTCAGTCTTCGCGGCCTACCAGCCGCAGCGCTGTGACGGGCTAATCCTTTATGGTGCTTTCGCTCGCTTTGAGTCCTGGTTCCCAACTGAGGAGGCTCTAAATGAGCTCTTCGGCTACGCGGAGGAGCATTGGGGCAGCGGCGCCGCACTTCCGTTGTTCTGCCCAGACAGCGGCGAAGAGCCATCTTTTCAGGAGTGGTGGGGGAAATACGAAAGACGCGGTGCATCCCCTCGTGACCTCATTGAAATCATGAAGGTCAACAGTCAGATCGACATTACGGATATTCTTCCGGCAATCAAAGCTCGGACGCTTGTGCTGCACAGAACAGAAGATGCCCTAATTGATATCGAAGGCGGAAGGACGCTCGCGCGACTGATACCCGACTCTAGGCTTGTGGAGTTCGCCGGTCGGGATCACTTCGCTTTTGTCGGCAAAGATCGGGATAAGATCCTCGCAGAGATCGAATCCTTCGTCACCGGTTCAAAGCCCAAGCCAGTGTTCGACCGGGTGCTGGCCGCGGTGGTTTTCACCGATATCGTTGACTCGACCTCTCAAGCCCAAGCGCTAGGGGACGAAGCTTGGCACAAGCAACTCGAGGCGCACAACTCGGTCATCAGAGAACAGATCAGCCGATTCAGAGGGAATGAGGTCAAATCACTCGGTGACGGTTTCCTGGCAACGTTCGATGGGCCGGGACGCGCCATTCACTGCGCAAAAGCAATCGGTGAGGAAGTATCAAAGCTAGAAGTTGAGGTTCGCATCGGTGTCCATACAGGCGAGGTGGAAGTCACCGCGGACGACGTGCGCGGGATTGCGGTGAACATCGCGTCACGCATATCCGGGCTGGGTGGAGGCGGGGACATCGTGGTTTCGCGAACAGTGAAGGATCTGGTTGCGGGTTCGGGACTTGAATTCGAAGATATGGGAACACACCGACTGAAAGGACTCTCAGATGAGTGGCAGATTTTCAGGGCGCTCTAAGGACCTACAAAGCTGATTAAAAATAATATTTAATGAGCGCCTTGGGCTGGTCTCTACCGGCTGAGAAGAATAATCGAATGGCCTGACTGAAAGGCTAATCAGTCAGTCTGACAATAGATCCCGCTCTAGGCCAAATGTAATTTCCCCGCTATAGATGTTGAAATGACTGTGATTTCGCGCAGCAGAGCCAAATCATGTTCCACCTGAGCCTCTTTGGACGATTTTCGCTCACTGATGCAAGCGGCGTGGACGTGTGCGTAACGTCGAAGAAAGGTAAGGCCTTGCTGGCCTATCTCGCGCAAACTCCAGGAAAGCCGCGCAGCCGCGAGGAGATCCTAGCGCTGCTGTGGTCTGACCGGGCGGAAGCCCAGGGGCGCGCGTCCCTACGGCAAGTCCTGACCGGTTTGCGCAAAGAGGTGTGCGAGGATTTCCTGTTGATTGACCGAGACAGTGTCACATTAGATCTTGAAATGGTGGAGCTAGCTCCTCCCAACGGCGAAGAATTCCTTTCCGGCTTTAATATCAGAGATCCCGCTTTTGAGGACTGGGTGCGGGACGAGCGCCTGCGTTTCGGAAGCCCGGCGGCGCCCAGAGAAGCTCTGGATGAACGTGATCATTCTTCTGACGCCAAGCCTGCGGTCGCGATCCTACCCCTCCAGAATATGTCAGGGGACGCCGCCCAGGATTACCTGGCTGACGGGATGTCAGTCGATATTGTCACTAAGTTGAGCCGCTTCCGAAACATCGTCGTTATAGGAAGTTGGATTACGAGCCACTTCCGAGGTGAGATTCCGAAAATTGAAGAGCTAGAACAGAAGTTTGGCGCCAAGTATGTCGTAACTGGCAGCGTGAGAACATCAGAGACTCAGATCCGCGTATCAATTCACCTCATAGAGGTGAGCTCTAGGGAGACGGTTTGGGGCGAGAGCTACAATCGAGACATGGCAGATGTTTTTGCAGTGCAGGACGAAATCACGGCCAGCATCGTCAGAACGATCCCGGGACATATAGACCTTCACCACCGCGGACGGCCCGTTTCGATCCGTGAACTTAACATGAGTGATTACGAGTCACTTTTGAAAGCTGAACAATGCCTCCGACAAGGGGGGCGGCAAGGCATTCGTAGAGCAAGATCGCTTTTTCAAAAAGTAGTCGAAGCCGACCCCAAGAATGCCCGAGCGCTTAGCGGTCTGGCACGCACATACATTAACGAAGTGTGGTCTGACTGGGCCGATGATGAATCTACATTGAGCGAATGTGCATTGCGCTTCGCCAAGGAAGCTGTCCGACTGGATCCTCTTGACGCCCGAGCGCAAATTAACCTTGGTGCTTCCTACTTTTTCAACTCTGATTTCGACAAAGCAGCGCTTCACTTTAGACAGGCTCAGGACCTAAATCCCAACGATGCGGAGGTGTTCTGTTTCAATGGATGGTGTCACGCGTTATCGGGCGATTTCGACGCAACCATGTCCCTTACGGAATGCTCGCTCGCGCTATTGTTGCCTCAAGATTCCCGCGATTGTTACATGGCGAGGGCCATTGCTGCTTACACCATTGGCGATTTTGAAGGCTGCCTAAACTTTCTAAATAGCGTATCTTCTGAAGAGGAGGATACTCAGTCCCTAATCTTATCCGCGGCGTGTTTTGAGCGTCTTGGCGAAACGAATAAGGCGGAATGCGCAGTTACTAATTTCATGTCAATTGCTGAAAGAAGCATGCCGGATTTTGTCGATAAGGATGGCGCGGGTTGGCATAACTACTTTGCAAGAATGTTTCCGTTTCGAAACGAGGTTCACCTTAAGAACCTTATTGAACCGCTCAAACGAGCGGGATTTCCTGTTTAGGGCTAGTAGCTCAAAGCATTCATAATATGAGCTTTTGAGGCGGCTGACTGCAATACAACGCTTATCGGCCTTCCATGACTATCGATGCGCTGTTTAAGCGCGGGAATGACCGCTTCTGCTGTAATCCGACCTCCTCCAGGTCGGGCCCTGTGCTCGCGATGCGAACAGAGATGTCTTTCGCCGCCCGCATTGAGACGCTCCAGTTTCGGTCTCCCCTCGATTGTCATCGAAAGTGATACTCGAGGTAAACCAAATAGGGTTCAAACTCGGGCGGGTTGGCGTTTTCGGGATAGCGCGGAATATGTTTGAAGCCAAACCGTTCATAGATTGACAGCATGGGGCGATTACCTTTGCGGTATCTGCATAGACCGCGCGGCATCCCATGTTTCGCGCTTCCTCGAGGCGCATATCAAACAAGCCTTTTCCCAGGCCCTGTCCCTGCGCTTCTGGACGAACGAACATTCGTTTCATTTCGACTGCGTCAGACCTTATTCGTCGGAGCGATCCACATCCCAAAAGCCGCCCATCCACTGCTCTTGCGATTGCGAGGCGGCCTTTCGGCGGCAGCATTTCGTCTAGATGCTCTATAGAGCTCTCCGCCATGTCTTCCGGCGCAAGAACCGGGCCGTCAACCTCTTCGAATGTCTTCAGGACGAGCCTGTAGTAGTCGAGTAGCAAGTCTTGGAACGCAGACACGTCCTCAACCTTGTTGACGAATGATACCTCTGTAGCCCCCAAGGCCATCCCTTTCGATCACAGCAGGCGAACTCTAGCACGCCTTGGTCACAGTAGAAATTTCCAGCGCACGGCCGTCGGGTCAGTCTCCTGTTTGGGGCGGAACAAGATGATCCCAGTGGACTCGGCTACCGACATGAATCGATTTGGCAGGGGTGTAGAGCTTCGGGTTATCCAGAGTGCCGGCAGTAATGGTCACGTGGTCAGGAAGCGCTTGAGCTTCAGCATAAAGTGAGCTGCCACAAGTCGGGCAGAAGTGACGGCACACCTTTCGTCCACTATCCCCGACACTCTCAAAATAACTCGTGGTGCCTTCGACCGAAAATGTCTTCTTCGCGATGACCATGAGGGGAAGATTGCCGCTGCCAGAATGATGTTGGCAATCCCGGCAGTGGCAGAGAAAGGTCATTCGGGCCGGTCCGAAGGCCCGGTAACGGACGGCGCCGCAAAGACATCCGCCTTCCATTTTCATTCTTTTGCCCTCCATGCCGAACCCGATGGTCCAAGCTTACCAGAAAGCACAGGAAAGAGAGCCTTCTTCCGAAGTCACAGTTCAGTCGGTGTCTTTTCGCCACTCTTTTCGATCCGTTGTTTCGCGATGTTCCACTCAAGGCTCGACAGGCGGGTTATTCGGCGCGTCAACTCTATTTCCGAGATGCGGACGAAGTGCACACTCTCACTGAATGAAAGCGCGACATCACTCTCATTTCTGAATTAGGAGCATAGCGTGGAGGAACGCATCGCTCTGGGCGAGAGCAAGGAATATCGGGACTGATACAGACTCACTCGGACACTCGTTACGCTCTCTCCACTACTATGCCTACTAGCAGATCTATCTGCTGTCCGACGTCACTCATTACTCAACTGAACTACTTGCGGGACAGTTGCCATAATACTGATCTACGTGGCGAGGCTATGTGAGACGCGGGGAGCTTTCAGGGAATCTTTGCGGCAGACAACATTCAAGTCTGAGATCTTGATCACAGAACTATCGTGCTTGTTTGCCACAACTCTCGGACTCATCGCTCTGCAAAACTTATCTGCGTTTGATGTTTCGCCTCGCGCAAAACCTGTAGAATTACTCGACCACTCTGAACACTTCCCAATAGGTCGAACCAGACACGATTAATTCACCAAATTTCTTGCCCCAGTCAGCATGCATTTCGATCGATGCGATCTTGTCAAAGAATGAGTCCAACTCAGCCAAGTTCGCGATCTCCATTTCGGACTGAATGATCGCCTCCTTCGCGCCGATTGAGCCGCTCAATGTTCTGGACCGCGAGATGTCGATATCAGTTTGCACCCCAATCTGCTCTTCCCACTCCTTTTGCAAAGCCAAAGCCTCACTCTTCTGACCAAACTTCGCCTCGCAGGTCCATCTTGCGATCATCATTTGGGGATCTCCCTCTTATTTCAGCTTTCGATCTTCATTGATTCAAGAAAAGAAGACAGCGACCCATCATATCACAGAATTTGGACGCTTCCGATGCGCTGTGGTAGATCTGTGCCTCTATACTACGGCCTCACTGCAGTCACCGGTATCCGTTTCTTACCGGGGCGCGATAATTGGGTCGCTTCTATCGTTTGGAGTCGTCCGGTAACTTTTCTGGCAATGAACGCTCCGCGGACGCAATCGACCAATTCTTTCAGCGATACCGCCAAGAAACCATTCACCGAGCTTGATAAGCCATGAGTTGTCTAGCGGCAGGCAGCAGCGCTCGTTGGCAATGCAATCCTGAAGCAGAAGCGACTTTAGATTGGGTTGGCGGGAGCTGACACGTGGAGCCCAAGCGCCGGGCTTCATCCCGTCAGCCATGGGCCAACGAGAACGACGGCGACGGCCATGAGCGCTAGGAGGCGCACATTCGGAGCACTCATCGCCCGTTTTCGAGGCAGGTAGGGGTGAAGTCGCTTGTGATGCTCAGGCTGTTCGCCGCGTTCGTATCGGTTTTCGAGTTGGATCATGTAGATTTCTCTCATTAGCCTGTCCTCCGTGGGTGTGGGCCGAGGCTGCCCGAACACCCCTTCAGACGGCCAGTGCGGCCAAAGCAGCAAACCGCTACTGATTTCGAACTGGATCGGCCCCCGGATGCAGGATTACGATTGCGACATGATCCTTTTTGCTGGGGACATGGCATGAGCACGAAACCTTATGGGTTCATTTGCCCAATCAACATGGCCGCAGAGATAATCGGGCCGCGCTGGACTCTGAGCATCCTCACCAGTTTGTGGAACGGATATACGCGCTTCAATGACATCAGGCGTGCTACTGGGAACATCTCACCAGGTGTGCTTTCTAAACGGCTCGCCGATCTCGAGGCATTGGACCTGATCCGGCGCGTGGAGGATCCGGCCACCGGCAAGATCGACTATGTTCGCACCGAGAAGGGAATTGATCTGGAAGAAGCAATCGGCGCCCTTGCGCGTTGGGCGCAACGGTCCATCGATCTGGAATTGATGACATTCTCCAGCGAACTGGCGAAGGTCATGTGGCAGGTCCAGAAGAACCTAAAGACAGAAGCGTTTCCCCAACGACGCGTCGTCCTGCGTTTTCATTTCTCCGATGAAGAAGGCCCATATCCCACCTATTGGATCGTAGCGGAGCCGGGTGCACCGGTTGAGTTGTGCAGTGTGGTCCCGAATTTCGACGTGGATCTTTTTATTGAGACGACCAAGGTGTCCTTTGCAGCCATAATCTTGGGCCGATCGACAATCGCGCGAGAATTGGCCGCAGACCGCTTGTATATAAGCGGGGACGCCGTTCTCCGAGAGACGATGGACCAGTGGTTCTTCATCTCATACTGGGCCGATACTCCAGGGATACTTGAGTTTGCTGCTGAATAGCTCACAACGCCGAAGTGTGCACTTTAACCGCAACTAAGCTGCCATAAGATCCCGCTCCAGCTTCTCGAACATCGACACATCCTCCTCGGGGTTCTCGAAGAGGTGTCCGTAGACATCCATGGTCATCGTGATCGACGCATGACCGAGTAGCGTCTGGATCTTCTTTGGGTTCCAGCCCTGTTCAATGAAGAGCGAAGCGGCTGCATGCCGAAGTGAATGAATGCCGAACCGCGCCTTGCCTTCAGCATCGACAATCCCGTTCTCTACCAGCATCGGCTTGAAGATGCGGTTGTAGATGTTCGAGTAGTTCTGAACCTTTCCCACCGAGTTCGGGAATACGAGGTTCATCTCACTCCGGGGCGCCTGACGCATCCACTCCTCGAGCGTGCTGCGGACACTCGGTGCCATTGGGATGTCCCGAATGCCCGCCCTGCTTTTCGGAAGACCGATCTCATTGAACTCATCTGCCCGCTGCAGAATACGAATGAGATTTCGGTCGAAGTCGACGGCGTCCCAGGTCAGCCCTCTCAGTTCTGAGATCCTCATGCCGGTGAAGATCGCCGTGACGAACATCGCACGATGGCTCTTGGGAGATCGCTCAATGATGATCCGGATCTCCTCTTTCGTTGGAATGATCCGTTCTTCAGACCGGGCACGCGCCCTTCGCTTGACCTTCACCTCGATGGCGACATTCTGTGCGATCCACTCGCGTTCGACGGCCTCTGAGAGAATGGATCTGAGACTGACCATGATCTTCCTGACCTGGGCGTGTGACACGCCGTCATCCTGAAGATCATCGAGGAATTCCCGCACGGCGCCCCGGGTCAGTTCGGTGAGCAGAAGATTTCCTATCCATCCAGGGCTGGAAATCACAAAAATGTTGTATAAACACAAATGCAAAAATATTTCCGGTGGAAGGAATGTTTTTACCGTTCGCAATCATTGGTCAACTTTGACGGCAATGACGCCTCGGCGGACATTTCTGTAAATAGCCGAAGTCAAACCCTGGTCGCGCTGGTCTGAAGAATTTGCGGAACCGCAAAGCTGTCGTAAGATTGATCTGCCAGGGAGCATACTCCTTGAGCGGGTCAAACTGGCCGCCGGTCGTTTGGAAATGGCGGGCAAGGGGGCGGAGATGATTGCGGACAGGGCGCTCGTTGCCCGCATGGACGCAAGCCTCATGGATTACTGGGGCACCTACGGGCTCGCCGAAGGCGGCAGGCTTGAGAAACTCCGCGACGCGCTGTTCATGCAGACGACGATACCCCACAGTCTCTTCAACAGTGTGATACTCTCGGGTCACGATCCAGATGCCACCGAGACCGCTCTTGGCCTGGGGGCAGAGTGTGCAAGAAATGCCGGCGTCCCGGTTCTCTGGCGTGTGGGCCCAGCCGCCGACACCGCGGGGCTGCGCGCGCGGCTCGAAGACGCCGGTCTCAAGCCAGGCGAGCCTCATCCGGCCATGCTGGCCGATCTGGACGATCTGGACGATATGCCGACAGAGCCCGTCATCGATGGCCTGGTCATCAAGACGGCCAAGGGTCCGGAGGAACGCCGCACCTGGGGTAGACTGACCATCGCATCCTTTGAAATGGAAGAGAGCCTCGGAGAGGCAATGGGTGCCTGCGAAGCCACCATTCCGCCTGACATGTTCGGGGATCAGCCCCGCTACACGGCGTATCTCGACGGTGAGCCCGTGGCGGTGAGTTCACTTGTCATGACGGACGGCATTGCCGGAATCTACGCCGTCGCCACGCTGCCCCGGGCTAGGGCGCGCGGCATAGGAACCGCCATGACCCTTCACGCAATGGCCGAAGGTCGTCGACGCGGTGCGAGGATGGCGACCCTGCAGGCAACTTCCATGGGACGTCCCGTCTACGAAAAGATCGGGTTCCGGACCATCTTCGACTACCAGACCTATCTGCAGGCCTGAGGCGGGCGCTTGGGAAGCCGCTGATGAAGAAAGACCAGAGTTCGTAAACGATCTACTGGAAGACTTTTTTCATAAGCTTGCGGAACTATTGAGCAGTTCAGTCTGAACTTGCCTTACACTTGCCGGCCGGGTCGCACGCGACGTCCCGGCCGCTTTGATCGCAGCGTTGCAGCATTTTACGGTTTATTGGCGTCCGCCCTGAAGGTTTCTACCGCCGCTCTTTTCTGTCGCTGTCCCTTCAGTCGTGCCGCCAATCTGGGAGTCCCCGCCAGTTGCGTGATCGGAGATTTTTCCACCGGCTTCACTAACCAGTCCGCCAAAGGTTCTACCATCCGCGCTGTGAGCATCGGGCAAGCCTCCAGCTAGTGCTCCGGTCGCCGATGCGGACAGGAAAACGAATGTTGCGACAGGTATAAACTTACGAAGTTTCATCTTAACCCCCATGCTAATTGGTGCCGAGAAAACTCGCACGAATGCTGTAAGCTTAAAAAGCCGAGATCGGTTAACAGGCTGTTCCTAGAAAGCGGACAATAATTACGACGATCTATCGTTGATGGTTTGCTTAAACTATGCGGCCTATGGCCCGCTCCGGGCTCTACATGGCCAACTGGGTCTTTCACGCAGATGGCCGGTCCGGCGTGGGCAGCGGTCGGTCGCGAATCTCAGTCCGCAGTTTTGGACATGAATGTCCGCTTCTGCCCTTAGCGGACGCTTGCCGAAGTCCGTCCAACGACTGAGAAGCGGACAATTGGGCACGGCCATAATTTTGCCAAATAATGGCTGCACGAATAAGGCGGGGGCGTGGCACGGGAACACATCAGCGCCATGAATGCTCTGATCGAAAAGCTGCACGAAACCGCAAAATCAAACCAACATGGCGCATCTGAGGATGGAGGAATCACCGTCCTTTCGCTGTTCCTTTTCATCGTCATGCTCATGGCGGCGGGTTTTGCGATTGATGTGAACCACGCGGTTCAGGCGCGCACTCAGCTGCAAGGCGCGGCGGACGCCGCGGGGCATGCAGCGCTTTACACCCGCTACAAGGATCCAGTGGAGCAGAACGCGATCGACAAGGGCATCGCGATCGCCGAGGCGAACATGCCTACATCGATCTACGGTTCGGTGCTCGCAACCGCTGACATTGAATTCGGAGACTGGGACGGGGAAAAACGTATCTTCACCCCTGGTGCGGGTGACACAGCCGTGCGCGTAACAACGCGGCGGACGGGCGCAAACGCAGTGTCGACCTTCCTCCTGAAGCTTATCGGCGTCGACTCCATCAATCTGAATACAGTGTCGGTCTGGGATTACGAAGACGGCTGGTGCCCCCGTGGAGAGGGGTATTTCGCCGTCGGTCGCGTCGATATCCAGTCAAACAACCACTACAAGGACGGGTTTTGTGTTCACTCGGAAACTCATGTCGAGTTCAACCAGGGCTCGATCTTCGATGCCGGTGTCGTCGTTTCGATGCCGAACGAGGGTGACCTTGTGGTTCCACAGTCGGGCATGGATGGTAACTCTGGCCTCTACGAAGCGCTCGACTCGATCAATTACAACCTGACCAGCTTCTTCAACGGCCTCGAGGACCTAGCGAAGCAACACCTCGTCCCAACGGCTTCCATTCAACCGTCCTACATCACCGATTTGACGGCGCCACCGAGCACGCCCAAAAAATGGAATGCGAACATTACCGCGGACGATATCATCCCGAATGCGGTGAACTACATGGACTGTCAGAACAAGACGCTGACCTTTGATAACAACGCGATCATCAAGGATGCGGTCATCGTCACACCCTGCGAAGTGAAATTCAGTTCTGGCGCTGCGCTGGAAAACGCTACGCTTGTTGTGCTGAATACCGGCTCCAAGTCCGTAAGCGCTCCTTCCGGACTCAGGATTGGCGCAAGCACATACTGCAATGATGGCAAGGGCGGCTCGACGCTGATTACGATGGGCGATTTCTCGGTGGCCGCCGGTCTCGAGGTCTATGGCGGGAATGTGATCGCCGCAGGCAACCTGAGCGGGACATCGAACGCAAACGGTCTCGCCGGCATCAATTTCATGTCTGGGGCAGAGCTCGACGTCACCGCAAACGGCGATATGGGCTTCTGTAACTTCGGTCCGCCGACGCCCTTCGCGATCCCGGTTTTCAAGATGGTGATGTGATTTCCGCGCTCCAAGGCTGGCCGCTTCAGGCGCGACGCAATCATCCGAGCAAAATAGTTTGATGACCCTTCTGAAGTGCTAATCGTTCAGGCTGCCAAAAGATCCCGCTCCAGCTTCTCGAACATGGACACGTCCTCCTCGGGGTTCTCAAAGAGATGCCCGTAGACATCCATGGTCATCGTGATCGACGCATGACCGAGTAGCGTCTGGATCTTCTTTGGGTTCCAGCCCTGTTCAATGAAGAGCGAAGCGGCTGCATGCCGAAGTGAGTGAATGCCGAACCGCGCCTTGCCTTCAGCATCGACAATCCCGTTCTCTACCAGCATCGGCTTGAAGATGCGGTTGTAGATGTTCGAGTAGTTCTGAACCTTTCCGACCGAGTTCGGGAATACGAGGTTCATCTTACTTCGGGGCGCCCGACGCATCCACTCCTCGAGCGTGCTGCGGACACTCGGTGCCATTGGGATGTCCCGAATGCCTGCCCTGCTTTTCGGAAGACCGATCTCATTGAACTCATCTGCCCGCTGCAGAACACGAATGAGATTTCGGTCGAAGTCGACGGCGTCCCAGGTCAGCCCTCTCAGTTCTGAGATCCTCATGCCGGTGAAGATCGCCGTAATGAACATCGCCCGATCGCTCTCGGGAGAACGGTCGATGATGATCCGGATCTCGTCTTTCGTTGGAATGATCCGTTCTTCAGAACGGGCGCGGGCCCTTCGCTTGACCTTCACCTCACTGGCGACGTTTTGCGCGACCCACTCGCGCTCGACGGCCTCTGAGAGAATGGATCTGAGACTGACCATGATCTTCCTGACCTGGGCGTGTGACACGCCGTCATCCTGAAGATCGTCGAGGAATTCCCGCACTGCGCCCCGGGTCAGTTCGGTGAGCAGAAGACAACCTATCCTCGGTTCGATATGAACTCGCACATGACTGCGATAGGCTTTCAGGGTCGAGCGTTCGAGCTCGTTTCGCTTGCAGGATTTCAGCCAGCTCTGACAGGCGTCTGAGAGGGTTCTTGCGTGGGTGGACATCGGCACATACTCCAGAGTTCATGTTTGGGAGCATTATACAGCGGGGAAGCAGCTCTGTCGGGCGTTTTCCCACGAAAGCCTATGATTTTCCTAAACTTTCTTCGTTATCGAAGCCGTGCAGAGCCATACGCAAACCCTACGCAAACCCTACAAGAGTGCAGTATTTTGGAAGTAAGTGACAATTTCACACTTGTGTTAATATGGCGCAAATGAAAAATCTTAGTCATGTCTGACAAATTCGTCACTTGCTATGTCCTGGCCTGGTATGGTGCGCGCGGTGAAGCAAGCCGCAATCCCGCCGTTCGGTCTCAGATCAGCACTTACCGGCAGCGCTTTCATGACGAACTCGGGAAAGGGCCTGACGAGTTCAAAATTGGGTTCGTTTCGGATTACGCCCGCACGATAAGATCCCTGGCTTCTTTGCCGAAGCTGCAAGCATGGCTTGATGCATCACGTAAGATCGATGGGCAGCCTAAAATCCTCTTTGAAGACTTGAGGCGGCTGTTTGTTCGATGTCCGAGGGAAAGCCGAGACACACTTTTGCAGGAGCTGCGCGAGCACGGCGAAAACATCATCGATCTCCGTTATCCAGAGAAGCTTTCAAACTTCAATCATTCTCAACAAATGCAATTGCTACTCTGTGGTTCTCCAAAGGTTGCTTCCCAGCGCCAAAAACGATCATCGCGTATGGGTAAGAAGCAGACTGAAGCAGCTATTCGGCAATCAGCCGAAGCGCGCTCCAAGAGAGCGATTGCACAGGCAAGGCAGCTGTCATCCCTTCGGGCAGACATGCTTGAAAAGGGAATGAGCATCACGCTCCGGGAGATTGCAGAAGAGGCAAACAATCGTGGTTTAAAGACTGCGCGTGGCGGCACCTGGTCGCCAGCCACGATCAAACGCATGCTCGATCGCGCCGCTACTCTCGACGACGAGACATGACGACTGACACCCCGACGATGCGTCTACGGATCGAACATTTCTAGACTGCGTCACTATCAGGCTCTGAGGGCGCGTGAGCCGCGCGTAGGGGCGCGTTAGAGGGCATTTAGCTACCCTTCTAGCGGAGCATTCAAAACGCTGCCTACGCGCACCTCTGCGGCCCTTTCACTTTTCGAAGCCGCCCGCGGCGAGCCACCCATCAAGCAGCCCTGAACACTGCAGACCCAACGTCAGCCCGCAGCAGCGATCGCTTCCAGTCTTCGCCGGCGATCTGCGTAGAACTCTCTGAGCTCCGCCACCTGCAGTGCATCGAGATCGCCCGAGGTCTCTTTCTCCTGAAGTTCGGCTTCGACGCTCGTGAAAGTCGACCAGCCATTCTTCGGCGCATCGTCGTCTGTCCATCTTGCGAGCAGATTGGCACTTGCTGTCGAACGCATGTGCTCACTCAGGAGATCGGGGCGCTCCAGGAAGAGCATACGGATTGCGAGTTGGTGCAAGCGGTCATCCTCGAAGCCGTCCAACAGGGTGACGCGTGCTTCCCAGGTCCCACAAGACTGAAACCTCAAGAGATGATCTTTGTCCGCCGGGCTGTAAAATCCATCGTAGATGCGGTTCTCGACCTTAATCTCTTCGTCTGGCCCCGGTGGCGGGTATGTCTCGGCGTAGTGCTGCGCCATGGCGCGCCCCATGCGATCCTGTAGCTCGACATTCGAAGACACGTAGGCCGCACGATCCGCAATCATCGGATCTGCATCGTCGAGCGCAAATACTGCGGGCGTTGCGTTGGTCTTCACCGGTTTCACCACTTTGGGCGATTGCCCGATCAGTCTCACCAGATCCTCAACGGATGCCGCTGCTAGGTCTCGCGGGTCAATGCGCGCAAGATCGAGAACAATTCCCCGGCTGGCATAGTTCGCGTCGAAACCGCAGCCCACACCGATCACCGATCTCGGCGGTCCACCGAAGCGTTCAATGAGCTGCACCGGATGACCCGAACGAAGCAGATCATGAACGTGCTGCTTGTCCCGGTTCTGAAGAAACTGCGTGTAGACCGCGGGTGCCCTGGCGCGAACCTGATCCAGCAAGTGAATGGTCGCCCGGACATCCCCGAGGGCATCATGCGCGATATGGTCCTCGAAGCCATTTGCAGCAGCGAGATCCTCAAGCTTGAAGCTCAGTCGCCCATCCCCGTTGAGTGGCCATGTGAAGCACTCGGGCTTCAAGACATGGACTGCATACATGATCGGCAGGACATCGAGCCGCGTGTTCCCATCGAACTGCATGGCGTAGATCTGCGGTTGCAACGTCTGGAAGAACGACTGCCGCATCATTGGATCATCGAAGCGCAGCGAGTTGAAGCCCGTCCAGGTTGAGGGTGACCACCGTTCAATGATCCCCCGTATCTCACCCATCATCTCAAACCAGTTGGGCAGCGCGGGATCCGTTATCTGATCCAGTGACACACCGGTGACAGCAAGAGCACCCGGAGAGGGGAGAACGTGCGGCGACAAGCGACAGCGCAGATTGACCGTCTCGAGGACATTGAAGTCATCATCAGTATGGATGGCTGCAAACTGCAGGGGATGGTCGAAAGCAGCAGAGCGTCCGGTTGTCTCGAGATCGTAGAATGCGAATGGCATGTGAAAGCAGCCAAGCCCCTTCATTGATATACTTGAGTGCCGTGCAAGCATCAGGACCGAAAGCCCATGCATGTCACGCGCAAGCCCGAACTCAGACCATATACAGGTATAAGGGTGTGATCATAGCAGATCGGTCACCGCCTCTTTTGCGTCGCACCTGTCAAAGCCCCTTACACTGCGCAGGACGCAAATTTCTGTCTTCCTTATAGATGGCGTCCTGAAGAGCCGTCCATCTGCCTCTGAAGCAGGTCTAGGATCGAAATTTAGAAATCGCCTTGCAGACTTAGTTTAAGAATCTCTGTTTAGAGATATTATTGAATCAAGTTACTAGGGCGTTGCTTGATCCAGAGTGCGACAACCGCGCTTCTCCGCCTTTCTCACCCCACCCCTACAGCCTCCGAACCAGACACCGACCAACTCCTTGTATAAGGATGTTCGGTCAAAAAAGTTTTCGGCTTCTTGGGCTGGAAACTGAGTAGTCTTAGCCTGAAGGTGGCTGTGAGGGCGCTCCTCAGTTGGCCGCGGGACGTCGGTGGGGCACGGTTTCTCAGAGTGCTTTTGACTTTGGGCCGGGAGTTCCGACGATCCTCATGCACGGACTTTCCCATCGGCGGGATAAAGACCTCAGGGCGCGGTCAACCTTCTGGTTCAGTTCGACATAGGAAAGCAGACGGCCCTTCTTGCCCAACCGAACCGGACGAGTGCTTCGCCGCTTTTTCGCCCACTCGGCATGGTGAATGGAGGCGAGTGCACGATGAACACGATCCAATCCATAGACACCGGTTCGTTGGAAGGCCTCCATTTCTGACAATGACGCAGGCGGGGGCAATCGACCTGAAGCAGCGAGATCTACTGTTGGGAGGAAGAACTCGAAGAGTGGCTTTCGATGTTGCTTGAAGTCATAGCCATAGAGATCGCCAATCGTTTGCAGTCCAACCGCACCGGCTCCTCCGATCTTGTCCCAATCACCCTTCAAGCTGACCTCTATACGCGAGCGCTTGTGTTCTGCCTCAAGAGGGACGGAGCATTTCTTCTCGGGATCACGACGGTCCGAGATTTTGTCCATGATCCGCAACATGATTGGAGCCTCTTTCGCCCCGATATAGCTGGTCAGATCCAGCGGTGGCTGATTGTGGGCTTCCAGGGATAGTGGCGCAGCAACTCTGCCGTCCAACCCGAGCAGAGTTGCCCGATGTAGCAATGCCGACGGAGCGCGCAGCTTCGTGTCGACCCAATACTGCGCGGTATGCCGTGCCTGTTTCTCAGTATAGTAGCGCGGCCAGTTCCGATCGAGATCGGTCAGCACGGGTTCTGGTCGGATATGCCGCCTCAGAACTTCGGTCATTTGCCAGCGCAAGTGGTCTCTCTCGGCAGGACTAATTGAACCCGTGTCAGCGACGCGAAAGTCCACCGCGACCTCAACGCCCGAAATCTGCACTTTCCCGACATCATCTGCACGTGCCGCGTATCGGTCATGAAGAGCCTCTAGGAACAGGTAGAAGCGTCTCGGCTGGGGATCCTGAACGCGAACAAGAAAGTCCGAACCTTGATATCCAGGCTGTCGCTCCGGACCAGAGACGAAGACTGTGGACCGAGCGCCCAGTTCACCCAGGAACCTTGCGGCGACCTTCTGAACATTAAGGGACTGATGCTCTGTGAATGTGCAAAACCGGAACTCGAGCCAGTCGATAACTGCCGAGCAGTGATACCTGTTCAGGTCCAGCACCGGCGTCATAATGGACCGACCGAGAAGAACGGGCTGCGGGCGTCGACCTGCGGCAGGCGCATAAGAGCTTAGATCATAGTCCAGACACGGTGGTTCGGTAGAGTGCTCGCCTGAGGGAGGCGACTGGAAAACGATCGGGCATCGATATCGCATGGAGAACCCTTGCGAAGCAGTTGCGTAGGAAATGGTCTCGAAAGAATGCGTCTCAGAAAAGCGCTCTTCAGGAAATTTCAAGGACGCGCTCGACGCATTGAGCATAAAAGGCCGTTACACATGCTCGTTGACGCCAAGGCGGCCTAAGGGGGCAGGGGGGCAATCGAACAGCCCTAGAGGGCGCCTTGGTAGCCTACGAGATACGGACTGGGCCACTTCGCTCCTCGGCAAGATCTGAAACCGTCAATCCGCAGCCAGCCGGGCAAGCTCAAAGAGGTTCTCGAGGGTCTCTTTAAGCGCACCGTCGATCCGGATGCAGCCATCGAGATTGGCGATCCGATACATGGCAACGAGTTGCTCTTCGTCGGGATCGAGTGGCAGCCCAAGAACCTCAGTCAGCACTTCATGCACCTCGGGGTGATATTCGAGAAGTGCGCATTCCAGGAACGCCGTCTGATCAATCCCGAGAACCTGTGCCAAGGCCGGAATGCGTGTCAGGGGAACCTTTGTCTGTCCGTTCTTCATCATTGAGAGCACGTTGGGCTTGGGAAATCCGACACGCCGAGCGATCTCTGATTGTGTTAACAGGGAGCACTCGATTGCATCGCTGAGCATGCGGGCCGTTGGAGATGTGAGCATGATTGCCATCCTTTCACTGAGAAGCTGATGCTTTGTGATAGGAGGCACTTCGATGTCCTGCTGAGGAGCAAAGGTATTGACGGTCAGGCGACGTCTCGCCGTCTTCCTGTTGTGAGCCAGTCAGGTTGCGAGAAGTCCTAGTTGGTCTCGGGCAAGGCTTATGGAGGACTGTCGGGCGTGGCGCGCGGAAATCTCGGCATCCTTATAGTAGCGCACCCGAGGCGCGCGATCCGCGGGTTCGGGCGCAAATGGCGGCTTTCGCCGTATGCAGACCTTCATCGGATGAGGCTCGATGTCTGCCATGTGGGACGATCCGGACAGCTTGCACGGGGTTTATGACCAATGTCCGCCGTTTACAGCGAGTAATGCGTGAGGTTCATGAGTTATTGGTTGCTGAAACTCCAACTCGTCGAGGACTTCTATTCTTCTGTTCTTCTACAATTAGGCGCTCAGATGCTTACTGTTGAACCAATGAAGGCCAATAGGCGGCGAAAACGCATAGAAACACTCGAATGTTTCTGCTATGTTTTGCGTTGTGTGTTGATTTGGGGGAATAAATGTTAAAGAGCACTCAAATTCTCATTGCCTCGGTCCTGGTTTCGATAGGATTTCCTGCCGGAGCCGCGACCTACGACTACTACTTTTCTTTCGAGAACGTCCTGAATGGGGGTGGGACGGTAACCGGGGTCGTTAATGGACTTGAGGATGATACCGCAAATCAAGTCGCGACGGTCGAGATATTGTCGAACAGCAGCGGGTTTGGCGTAGGAATCTACGATAACATTTGCCCGCCAGCTCCCTTGGATCCATTAGGTTGTAGCTCTTGGACGGTTTCTGGTGGTGAGATTGTCGATTTCTTTTTCTTCGTCACAGAATTCGACGTAGATGCGACGCTTTTCTTAGAATCGGCTGAGCTTTCTGGTGTTGGATGGCGCGCCGGCATTGCGGCGGGAACCAGTTCAATCACGACGGGACTGGCGGGTGTAAGCACAGAGGACATTGGGCTTGTGTTCACTCGTCTTCCTGCTGCAGTTCCGCTACCCGCAAGTCTACCGCTAATTATCGCTGCGTTTGGAGCGCTTGCGGGGCTTTCAATGCGCAGGAACTTCAGCACTAAGTCCGTTAGCGACTAATCGAACCAGGCCGCTTGGCGCGGCTTTGAGTATCGTCCGTTCTGGGCTGATTGTGTTGAAAAAGTCGGTGTCCCGCCTGAAACGGTCGGATCAACAGAACATCTTCCCGTGAAGGTGCGCCATCGCAAACCACGTTTTCTGAATGGCGATTCTTCAGAACAAGATTCCAGAATTTGAACGCGATTTTCGGCTTGCGGAGTTTTTCAACAGTATCGGCTTAAGGCAGCCATCTGACCGTTTGACTCAGATGACCGCTTTCTCGCGGTAACCGGCCATCCGAGGCCGTCGGGAATGCGGTTCTAGGTCAGAACGTCGACCCGTTCCGAGAGCGGACCTTCCTCAGATTTCACTCGATGTCCAAGCGGCGGACCTTCTGCCATACCGACGCGCGTGTAGTTCGACATTGCCTCGCATCTTGGCCGCTGTCTCCAAGGCGCCGATTATAGTCATCGGGATCGGCACACGATCCGAACTTTGTCTAAGCCAAGCTGGGTTCTAGACGTCGGCGAAGCGCCACTCTCGATGTTTCGATAAGTTAGGGCAAATATGCAGTGCCCAAGGCAAAAAACCGTTGCCGGAACAGTAAGCTATGTAGTGATCCGCGAAGAGCACAGCTGGTGAAAGCGATCTTAACAATTGTGATTTTGTGACCGGGTTCACGTTGCAGAGGCGTTTTGCCCCATTAATTCCCGGAGAATTGTCTGAAGCCGTCGTCAACGGACCATCGAGCATTGCAATAAGGGTATCGTGACTTGGTTTGGTATGTGTAGCGAGTATGCCCTGGCCTTTGTGTCCCTGAAGACTAGGGCAGTTTGATAGTAACGTTCGCGCCACGGCGATAAAGCTTGTGGCCTTAGTCGGTGATTGGAGTGAAAATGCCTGGAGTCAACGAGTTGATGCAGGAGCTTACAGCATGCGAGAAGATGTGGCTTCTTGCGGGTGAGCTGCTGCGTGACGAAGGTATCGAGGAAGTGACGGCCCAGCATCTCGCTGAATTGCTGGGCCAAACGCTTTCCTGTGTTGCCATCCACGATACTCTTTGCCCGCTTGATCAGAAGAGTGTTGCCAGTGTTCTCGAACGTGCAACGTCTACCGCGTCACAGCTGCACGCCGAGTTTGTCAACGAAGTCCTCAAGCGCAAGTAATCAACAGTATCCAGGGTAACGCACGCAGTGCAAATCGTGTGATGCCTAGTTTATTGATTTTGCTTTGGAAAGTGGTGCCCGGGGGCGGAATCGAACCACCGACACGAGGATTTTCAATCACATTAACAATAGTAAATACAATTAGTTAAAGTAGTGTGTATAAATTAGTGTAGAACTTTTTCTTCCAGTCGTTGGCGGAAATCGCATCGAGAGATCTTAGGTATTGATACCAAAGAAAAAAATTTCCGTCCCAGAAGGAGAATATTCTGTCGATAAGGATAGTGCGGGCAAGTGGCAGAGTCGTCTAGAGCTAGCGTGAAGACACATCGCTGTACAGCCTTGGCTTGTGTCGAAAGACCGCTTCGACGCGATAAACGGTCATCCGAGCAAACCAGTCAGATGTCTCAGACGAGCCCATCTGCACGAATCACGTTCCGTATGTTCGACCAATTCCTGAAACCATTGGGCAAGAATTCGTTGGATTGTTTCGAATGTGAAAGGCGTTCAACAGATTTCAGCCGCAATTGCAAAGAATCTGGCTAAATTTTGCCAATAATCAGAATGAGATTAACGTAACGTCATCTCTGAGGGGAGAACACGGTAATGAAGAATTTTCAGAAGCTTCTCGCTTCCGCATTTGTGCTGGCATTGTTGGCGATGGCACCAAGTGTCGCCGAGGCGCAGAATTGCAACAAAAACCCCAACCATCCGAGATGTGGTGGCGGTGGCAGCGATGATGGTAATGGCGGAGGTAATGGGGGCGGCAATGGAGGAGGCGCTCCGGTAATTTACAACTGGATGCCTTCCGATATTGGAGTAGCATTTGATAGCGGGATCACGGGTGCCGGGTCTCACATTGTCACGTTGGATAATTTCAGCGGAACAACCTATCCCGGTAATCTGGACGGAACGGTACAATCGCTGACCCATGGCGCGTGGACATCGCTCCAGTCCAGCCTGATGGCTCCCGGAGCAAGCTCGGTCGATGTAAACCAGCCTTCGGGTCGTAGGGACCGCTCGGGTTCGATAACACGGCACTATTCGTCCAGCGCGACGTTGCAGGTTGTGAACCTGAGCTTTGGATTGTTCGATCCCGTCGGGACGGATGTTGATGATCCGAACTACTCCTTCGGATACAGCATCTGGGACTCGCTTGTGGATGAGGCGAACAATCCGGTCGGAGATGCCGTGTTCGTCAAAGCATCGGGCAATCTCAACGGTCAAACCGTCGATACGGGGACGTTGAACATCGGCTTTCCCCTTCCTTCGCCACATCTCGATGTGCTGAATCTGTCCCTGATTGGTGCACCAAATGCGCTTTTCGTCGGTGCGCTGAATCCGACCGGAACGATTGCGGACTATTCGACGATAGCAGGCGACGATACGGTCGTGCAGGACATGTTTCTCGTGGCGACCGTTCGGGATGACCTGACCGGCTTGGCGGGAACGTCTTTTGCGGCTCCGATCGTGTCCGGTGTGGCCGCGCTGGTTGGCGACAAGCACGAGGCATACCTTCTTGGCATAGACAACCGTGCCGAAATAGTCGTCGATCATCTGCTCGAGACCGCGCAGACTGATACGATAGGCGACTTCTCCGACAGCTGCACGCTGACTGTGGACGGTAAATGCGAGCGCAGTAGCATTTACGGCGTGGGTGAAGTTTCGATCACCAATGCGCTATCGCCAATTTCGCCGCCCCAGTAAGTTCTTGAGGTTGATTAAACGGCCGGGGATTTCCCCGGCCGTTTTTCTATTAGAATCTCAGGTTGTAGCGCAGCGAAAGGGCGAACTGGTCTTCGGGCGCACGGTCTTCGAGGTACCGTAGTGTTTCGGATGGCGGCAGAATGGAGTCGGCCATCCGGCAGTTGACCCTCTGCACCCCGCCGATCGCGCCATAATCCGCCGTGCAGGCCTGTTCGCGGAAGTATCCACCAATGATCGTCGTGACCGAGACCGAGATCCATTCGGTCTCGGTGATCGGATCGGTGAGGATGAGGCCGAGTTTCAGGCTTGGGTCGATCTCGTATTTGTCGCCGCTTTCACCCGTGCCGAAGCCCCAGAGAACGCCGAAGTTTTCCGTTACCGGTGAAAGCCAGGTGAAGCGGATGTCCTCGTAGTCGGAACTGTAGTAGCGGTCAAAGGAGTAGCGGGTGCCATCGGACAGCCCCCCGCTGAGATTGCCGTAGCTGCGGGCGAGAGAGGAAAGATTGCCCTCTTCCACGCTTATCAGCCGGAGATCCTCAAAGAAGGACTGCGCCTCTGCGACTTTGCCCGAAGACAGACACAGCAAAACACACGCCAACTGATACTCAGCGCGTATCCTCCTTTTGATATGCTTCCGTGGGCGCCTCGACATTCGCAAGCCCAAGTTTTTCCTAGGATGATTATATACTCAATCGCGCAAACATGTGTCCTCAATGAGGAAAATGCGGATTGCGCGCGCTCTGGTGGCACCTGTGCGGCACCACGGAATGCCGTGCCGTATCGGTCATGAAATGTTCGATCACCACGGTGAACAGATCATCCCGACAAAGCCCCTGCCTGACCGCTTCTGCGTCGATCTGGTTCACGAGTGGATTGTGCCCCCAGACCATCATGCCTTTGATCGGTGGCTCGAGGTCTGACGAGGTCAAGATTTGACCAAGCTGGCCTCTGTGGAGGCTCCGCGTTCCCTGCGGAGATAACTCCGGACATTCGGGCGCAGTGTTGTCGAAGGTCGGATATCCCTCGATGGAAAGGCCGCCGCCGGGCAGTTTCCAGTGCCCGAAAAGGATCGCGAGGGCGCTGAGGCTTCTGACGAAGACGTCACCAGTCCGAGACTGCTGGGGACCGATGCCTAGGC
The DNA here is from genome assembly GCF_032586175.1 of Ovoidimarina sediminis. NCBI lineage: Bacteria > Pseudomonadati > Pseudomonadota > Alphaproteobacteria > Rhodobacterales > Roseobacteraceae > Ovoidimarina > Ovoidimarina sediminis. Next base: position 1,374 of record NZ_JAWHTE010000034.1, on the reverse strand, counting down.
GCATCGGAAGTCACATCACCAAGGTGGTTTTCCCTCGACACCCCCGGAAATACCCCCAGATTTACTGGCTGCCCCCGGACGGTCGTGGACGACGCTGGATGCTGAATCTTTTGAAATCAACCCCTTGGGAGGATTTCGGACGGGTATGGACGGCGCTGGACTTTGAAGTGGTGCCCGGGGGCGGAATCGAACCACCGACACGAGGATTTTCAATCACATTAACAATAGTAAATACAATTAGTTAAAGTAGTGTGTATAGATTTGTGTAGAACTTTCTTCTTCCATCCGCTGGCGGAAATCGTACCGAGCGATCTAAGATATTGATACCAAGGAAAAAATCTCCGTCCCAGAAGGGGAATATTCTGTCGATATGGATAATGCAGGCACATCGCAGAGTCGTCTAGAGCCAGCGTGAAGACACCTCCATAAGCAGCCAAAGGCTACGTTGAACGACCGCTTCGTCGCTATAAACGGTCATCTGAGAAAATCAGTCAGATGTCTCCTGCGAGCCGATTGTGTTGAAAAACTCGGTGTCCCGCCTCGGAAGGTCGAATTGGCAGAACATCTTCCCGCGAAGTTGCCTCATCGCAAACCATGTTTGCTAAAAGGATATCTGCGAGAACAGAGTTCCAGATTTTCAACGCGAATTTCGAGTTGCAGAGTTTTTCAACACAATCAGCCGATTGTGTTGAAAAACTCTTCTTGAGCGACGCCTTGGCGGCTGATTCACTTCCCTTGAGGCAAGGGAGGTCTGGCGATGATGGGGCCGAGGCAGGTGGCGCAGGGCGCGCTGTTCTACGAGTTCTCGATCGAGGATCATGTCCCGACGGATCACCTCTTGAGGTCGATCGACAGGTTCGTCGACCTCGGCGACATGCGCCGTCATCTTGCGCCGTTCTACAGTTCGACGGGACGGCCGTCGGTTGATCCCGAGCTGATGATCCGAATGCTTATCGTGGGATATGCCTTCGGCATCCGGTCGGAGCGGCGGCTCTGCGAGGAGGTGCATCTGAACCTGGCGTATCGCTGGTTCTGCCGGCTCGATCTGACCGATCCGGTGCCCGACCACTCGACCTTCTCGAAGAACCGTCATGGGCGGTTCCGAGACAGTGACCTCTTCCGGCATCTGTTCGAGAGCGTTGTCGCCCGCTGTATCGCCGAGGGTCTGGTTGGTGGTCAGACGTTCGCCTCGGATGCCAGTCTGATCCGGGCGGACGCGAACAAGCAGTACGCCGCGGCCAAGGCCGATTGGGACCCTGAGCGGATCGATGTGGCGTCCGCGCCGCGTGCCGTGCGCGAGTATCTCGAAGTCCTCGACGATGCCGCCTTCGGAGCGGCCAGCGAGGTCGACCCGAAGTTCACCTCCTTCGCCGA
>NZ_JAWHTE010000033.1:0-47063 GCF_032586175.1 Ovoidimarina sediminis | reverse complement strand
ATTCCGGAACGCCAAGAACGACGGCTTCGGCGTGATGACCTATACCGACGGGTATCGCTACGAGGGCCAGTGGGTCGAGGGTAAGAGGTCCGGACGAGGGGTTGCCTTCTATCCAAAAGGGCCAGCAAATCCTGAAGGGCCGATAACGTATGTCGGCCCGTTTGCAGAGAGCGCCAAGCACGGGAAAGGCGTCCTGATTGACAAGAACAGTGCCGTGTTCTTCGTTGAACACAAGCGGGACGAGTACTTCAGCAATAGGCCAAGCGTTACCGGAGCCTTCCCCGAGCTCAGAGCCTCATTCAATTCTCTTCCTCTGGATGACAGGAAGATCGTTCAATCCAGCCTCAAGGCAAAAGGGCTTTACTCATCGGGCATCGACGGGGCTTGGGGTAGGAATACGATGGTCGGTGTCTTTGGATATGCAGCGGCCAACGACCTGCGTTTGGACTTATTCACAGAAGCTGCTGCTCTTGAAGTCCTTGAAGCGATCATCGCTGCGCAGTGAAAGCTTGACCGAGGGTAATCGCGTCCAAAGCTCTTAGCAACGCGCCAACACACCCGCCATCGGTGAACTTAAGTTCACCAGAATGAGCTTCATAAAGGTCAGAAATGCTGCCATAATATGCTGAGCTACAGCGACGGCAGATTTGGAATGGGCAAACCTACTGAAAGTACAGGCGCGAAACAGGCGAAGGCGCCAAAAACCGGCAAGTTCGCGAAGGGTAAAAGCGGCAATCCAAAGGGTCGGCCTAAGGGCGCGCGTAACAAGGCCACCTTGGCGGCGGAAGCTTTGATGGACGGTGATGCCGCGGCCATCACGACTAAAGCCATAGAACTGGCCAAGGCCGGTGAAATGACGGCGATCCGGCTGTGCCTGGAACGTATTCTGCCACCGCGCAAGTGTCGCCCCCTGAAGGTCAGTCTGCCCTTGATCGAGAAGCCAGAAGACATCCTGAAGGCCGTGAATGCCGTCCTAGTGGCCGTTTCCGCAGGAGACATTACCACTGACGAGGCCGATGCTCTCCTGCGCACCGTCGAGGCGGCGCGAAAGGCGATGGAGACCGAGGAACTGCACCGAGAGCTCGATGAGCTTCACGCAAGATTGGAGCTGCTCGGTGCCTGAGGCTCCCAAGTCCCGTCTATCAGCCCTCCGTAAGCGGCTTGCGATCCCGCGCGAAAGATACCTTGAAGCGGTGAAACGACAGGAGGAACGAGCTTGGGCCAAGTGGACCGATCCCACCTGGGGCAATGAGTTCAGGTCACGGCTCCAAGCGATCAAGGAGGAGTATGAGATTAATCCTTCACCGATGCGGGCCCCAATCGAACCGCTCGCTGCTCTGTACGACACAGAAGACGAGATCAGGCGCGACGAAGAGATCATTGAAGCTTATCTCTCGGACCATCCGCGCGAAGCCCGCAGGCCAATGGCGCGCGGCAACACGCACGACGAACTTCTCAACTTTTGGAAGTCTACCCCTGAGGGGCGCCGCCACGTTGACCACCACGAGCAAGAATTCTCTGCGGTAATCGCGAAGCTAAAGGCAGAGTATGTTGGGCGATAGGCATGAGGAGCAGTGAACTTAAGTTCACTAAATTTTTGGTTCGGCATCGGGACCTATAAGCTACAGACTGCCACATGCCGGAAAAGCGGATCTTGGTGCATCGCGCAGCGAATGACTGCTTGTCAGAGAGGACACTCCGCTAATCCACTCTCAATGCACACCCTCGAAAGCTCTCTAGCTTCGGTGAGCTCCTCGTAACGAAGTTCTTGAATAACTTGATTTCGCATCAACTGGGCCTTTCGATGCCCGGCTTCGGTGGCGATCAGCAACCAAGCTAGAGCGCGAACCCGATCTTCTGGGACGCCCTCTCCTAGGTCATACATCACGGCGAGTTGATATTGCGCGTTCGCATAGCCCTGCTTTGCTGCGGCTCTAAACCAGTGGGCCGCCTCTGGAAGATCCTCTCGGACGCCTTCGCCACGGTAATACGCCCAAGCCAGATCAATCTGTGCTGGGGCAAAATCCTCCTCGGCGGCAAGTCTTAACAAGCGTACAGCTTCCTGGTTGTTCTGCGGTACGCCCTCACCTCGGTAATACAGTTCAGCCAATCTGGTTTGAGCTTGTACGTGACCTTGCTCTGCCGCCAACCGGTACCAATGAGCCGCTTCAGTATTGTCCTTCGGTACGCCTCGACCCAAACTGTACCAACGCCCAAGCTGATACTGCGCAGAGGTACTGCCACTCTCCGCGGACCTGCGTGTACTTGGAAGATTGTCGGCAACATACTTGTCCGCTTGTTCTGGGCTAGGCTGCGAGCTCTTAGCGTCCTGCGTCTCCGCTACCAAAGCCAGAGCTAGGGAGAGCACATGACCCAGGATAATGACCGTCGCTAGGAGCAGAAGACGCCACCTAGTATCTCTTGAGGTTGCGCCCGGAGCAAGATCAGGATGGCGTAACAGGAGGGCCTCCCAAAAGAACGAGGCCGCAAGCGGCCCGTATAGCGTCGCGGAGTGAAGTGACCACGCGAGCACAAACAAAAAATCACCCATAAATGAGAGGAAGATCAGAGAAAAAAGAAACATCCATGTAGTAGCCCCGACAAGGAGCCAGACGTAGCCCAAGAAGCCGCTTGCCAACCCAGTGCCTATCAAAAGCGGCCCAGCAAGCAAAAGAGTTAGCCCCCAGAATGGTGCAGGGAGCCAATCAAATGCCAATACTACGCCTTGCTGACCAGGACCGTCGGAGACAGCAGCCAAGATCATGATGAATATGGACTGGCCTGTAACGAAGGCCGCCAAGAGAGCAATAAAGAAGAGAACAAGCACCTCAATGAACTTGATCCGCCTGCCAACCTCGGATGCGATCTCAAACCAGCCAGCTTCCTGGATACGTGGTGGTCGGTTTTCAGAAGTGTCCATAAATACCTCTGTTCTGGTACGCATGGTCCGACCTTTTGCTGGGCGCGCCTGCCTCATCGGAGCTATGTCTTAGGCTACGAAGACTGCAGTTCCGAAAGTTGAGCTACACAACAGAGCCAAGAGCCAACCCGCTTGCTTTACGAAGACATATCAACCTCAAGAACGTGAGCATTGACCTACATCACTACAGTAGAGCTGGCCTGTTCGAGGGGGACAATGTCCTCGCAAAAGGAAGATGGCTCTTTCTCACACCATTTTGGGTATGATCATCGCGCGAGAAGTCTGTCGCATTGTCGCACATGTCGCCGTGTCGCACGCGCAGTGACAGTAGATACTTGATCCTGCCGACTAACGCATTTGGCTCCGGGCATCGCTATCTGAAGCGAGAAGAACGAGAAAAGTGCAGGTCCTTATATTTAACGGAACGACCAGCTTCCGGTTCTTGATCGACGCACTGTTCCCTTAAGTTCCTTCCAGTTCCAATACCCAAAGGGGGAACAAGAGAGGGCTAAATATGGATGTCTCCCAAATTTATTAAATTTTAACAAATAGTTATAAGGATATAGTGGCGCGCTGGGGAGGATTCGAACCCCCGACCCCTTGATTCGTAGTCAAGTACTCTATCCAACTGAGCTACCAGCGCGCGGAATACCGGGCGATGTAGCCCCGGTGACGGCGAAGCGCAAGCCTTTACTCTACGCCGCACTCTCCAGCCCCGCGACGGATTTCGGTAGCACGATCGAAAACGTCGTGCCCTCCCCGTCCGACTTCACGAGGTCAAGCCGCCCGCCATGCCCGCGCACCAGTTCCGCCGCGATGGCAAGGCCAAGCCCGGATCCCCCTTTCCGCGCCCCGCCCTGGAACGCCCGGAACAGGTTTTCCCGCGCCTTGGGCGGCAACCCGGGCCCGGTGTCGCTGACATAGATGCTCCACTCGGTCTCGGTCTCCTCGGCGGTGACGGTCACGACGCCCGCCGCACCGGTGGCCAGGATGGCCTGGCGCGCATTACGCACGAGGTTCGACAACACGCGGAACAACTGCTCGGGATCCGCCCGCAGGATCAGGCCCGGCGACACCTTGTCTTCGAAGCTCACAAGATCGCTCGCCGACAGGCTTTCCCCCTCGATGACATCCTGCGTCACGCGATGCAGCTGGATCCTGTCCAGCATCGGCGGAGGTTCTTCGGCGCGCCCGAACACCAGCGTCGTCTCGCAAAGATTGACGGCCCGGCTCAGCGAACCCAGAAGCTTGGGTGCCATCCGCCGCACGCCGGGATCCTCGCTGTTCTCGATCCGGTCGCCGAAAAGCTGCGCCACCGTCAGGATGTTCCTCAGGTCGTGGCTGATCTTCGCCACCGCGCCGCCCAGCTGCGCAAGCCGCTCCTTCTGGCGCAGGGCGCCCGTCAGTTCCGTCTGCAGTGCCTGAAGCGTCTCCTCGGCATCCCGAAGCTCCCGCACCGTCGCAGACGGTCCGATGATCCGGCGCGCATCCTCTGGCGCCTCGGAATAGCTCTTCATGGCATCCACGACCCCGCGGATCGGCTTCACCAGAAGGCGCCGCACGGCGAAAAACAGAAGGCTCGCGGTCAGAACCGAGATCACGGCGGACAGGATCAGGATCCGAACCCCGTAATCGATCAGCGCCTCGCGCAGCGGCTCGGTCGGCAAGGTCACCTCGATCAGAAGCCCCGCCCCCTGCACCGGCTCCCCGATGACCCGGATCACCTCGGGCGCGGGCCTCACGAGGCGCGACAGTGCATCGCGGATCAGTTCAAGTGCCGTCGTGTTGCGCAGATCATAGGTCGCGGTAATCGGCGCCGGAACCTCGCTGGACAGCACAAGCTGGCGCATCTCGTCCCGCCGCAAGACGACGTTCAGCACACCGGCATTCTTCAGAAGCTCGTATTCCAGCCGGTCATCGATCATGTCGTTGGCTTCCAGCGCCAGCGACGCGATCTGCGCCCGTTCCAGCCGGTTGCTGAGGTAATCCAGCCGGAACCGCGCCACCGATGGCACGAAGATCAGAACTTCCGCCAGCATGACGAAGATGATCGTCAGCATCAGGAAGCGGCCGGAGAGCGAATTCAGAAACATCTCTGCTGCTTGGGCCTTCCGCGCGTCAGGGCAGGTAGGTCTGCACGAAGCCCACCACCTTCTTTACCGTAGGATTATCAAACAGTTTCGGCGAGAAATAGGCCCCAGCGGCACGCTTGTTGATCTCGCCAAGCGTCGGATAGGGCGCGACCATGTTGGCCACCGCGCTCATCTTCAGCTTGTTCGCGATGGCAAGCGCCCAGACACCGATCAGCTCACCGGCCTGCGCCCCGACGATGGAGGCGCCAACGGGCCGTCCTTTCACCACCATCACCTTGATCAGGCCCGTCGTCTTGCCCTCCGCGATCGCCCGGTCGTTTTCCTCATAGGGAAACCGGGCCACCGTCACCGCATGCCGCCCGTGCTCGCGTATCGCCTGTTCCTCGGTCAGGCCGACCTGCGCAAGTTCCGGGTCGGTATAGGTCACCCAGGGGATGTGATCGGTGCGCTGCTTCGATGGCAGAGCGAACAGCATCGACCGGACAATCACACCCGCATGATAGCCGGCCAGATGCGTGAATTGCAGCCCGCCAGCCGCATCACCAACGGCATAGACGCGCTTGTTGGTCACCGATCGCAGATCGGCCCCGACCTTCACGGCGCGGTCATGAGCCACGCCAGCCTTTTCAAGGTCGAGCGTCTCGATATTCACCTTTCGCCCAACAGCCATCAGAAGATGCGTGCCAGTGAAGCTCCCGCCTTCGGTCTCCACCGTAATCCGACCGTCTTCGCCCTTGATCCGCGTCGCCTGGGCACCTTCAACGATCTCGACGCCCTCCGCACGCAGCTTTTCAAGTACGATCGCCGCCAGTTCGGGGTCGTCCTTGCCCATGGCCGTCTGCCCTTCGATCACGGTCACCTTGGATCCAAGCCGCACATGCGCCTGCGCCATTTCCATCCCGATCGGCCCGCCGCCGATGATCAGAAGATGCTCGGGCCGCTCGCGCAGGTCGAAGATCGTCTCGTTCGTGTGAGCCTCGACATCCTCCACCCCCGGGATCGGCGGCACGAAAGGCGACGATCCCGTGGCGATCACGAACCGGCGCGCCTCGATCACCGTGTCGCCCGCCTGCACTTCGGTTCGCGAGATAAAGCGGCCCCATTCGCGGATGACGTGAACGCCAAGGCCCTCGAACCGCTCCTCGCTGTCGACGGGCGCAATCGTCTTGATCACACGGTGCACATGATCCTTCGCGGCAGAATAGCTGACCTCCGGCATCACCGGTGTAACCCCGAAGGACTCATTGGTGCGCATCGCCTGGGCCTGTTTGCCGGCCGCAAGAAGCGCCTTCGACGGCACACAACCGTAGTTCAGGCAATCCCCGCCCATCTTGTGGCCCTCGATCAGCACGACCTTCGCGCCCATCTGAACCGCACCGGCCGCCACCGAAAGGCCGCCAGAGCCGGCGCCGATCACGCAGATATCCGTCTTGATACGTTCCATGGGTCAAAGGCCCTTCCTGCCGCGGATCGCCTTCAGGACGATGGGAAGCGCGGCAAGCGCGCAAAGGCCGAGGATCGGCAGAAGAATATGCGGCTCGAAGATGATCCCGAGGTTCGGCGTCTCGCCCCGGGCAAGCACCTCTCCCAGGCCGGCGCCGACGGATGTGTATACAACGGCCCCGGGAATGATCCCCAGAAATGTCGTGACGACGAAACGGATAACCGGTACGCCGACAAGCGCCGGAACGAGGTTCGCGACGAAGAACGGAACGGCGGGCACGAGGCGGATCAGAAACAGCATCTCCCACTGGTTCTCGTCGATCCCGGCCTTGATCTTCTTCACCGTGCCTTCTGAATTGTCCATCCTTTCCGCCAAGCGCTCGCCCAACCCCCAGCGTGCGGCCAGAAATATGAGCGTCGCCCCGATCGTCGCCCCGACAATGTTGAAAAGTGCGCCCGGGAAGGTCGCGAACAAAAAACCGCCGGTCAGCGTGGCCACCGTCGCCCCGGGCAGCGAGAAGGCGACGATCACGACATAGACCGCGATGAAGGCCACAACCGTCAGCCCGTAATTCGCATCGCGAAACGCGATCAGTGCCTCGCGATTGTCGGCCAGGGCCTGGAAACTCAGATGATCGCGCAGGGTGAAGGCCCCGATCGCCGCCACAAGCAGGATCGCAATAAGCGGCAGGCGCCTTGCCAGCCCGCTGCTTTGTGGCATGTCGGTCATATCGGTCACGTGTCCGGTCCTCGTTCTCGTTCATACCTTCTGCCACAAGATGAGGGGCGTGAAAGCAAAGCGACAGGATCATCACGCTCGGTTGATTGAGGGTGAACGTCACGTGTCAGGGTTGCCGCGGGGACTGGATCGATTGAAACATTTACCCCGGCAGCTGCGTGGATTTGTTGCAGTTCAGCCCCGTCTCGCGCGTTGACTTCGATCCCCGCACCCACTAACAGAGCGGCTTCTGAGAGATATTCGCTCGAATCCACCCGAAACCGGGTTCGGGCCTGACGGATGGAGACCGGGTGATGAAACGCACCTTTCAGCCTTCGAACCTCGTGCGGAAACGCCGCCACGGCTTCCGCGCGCGCATGGCAACCAAGGCCGGGCGCAAGATCCTGAACGCCCGCCGGGCACGCGGCCGCAAGAAGCTTTCGGCCTGATCAACGCCCCAGAGGGAATCATGTCGCCGCCGGAGGCCAGCCAGCCCCCGGCGGCGTTCGCACGTCCGGAGGGCCTCAAACAGCGCAAGGATTTCCTGCGCGCGGCCCGTGGACGGCGCGAGGTCTCGCGGGGCTTCGTGCTTCAGGGGATCGACCGGCGGGATGAAACCCCGGCTCTGCGCATCGGCTTCACCTGCTCCAAGAAAGTCGGCAATGCCGTCGCCCGGAACCGTGCGAAGCGCCGCCTGCGCGAAGCGGCGCGGGCTGTGCTCCCCGATCATGGGCGTCCCGGCTGGGATTACGTGCTGATCGGCCGCAAGGACGCAACCGCCGCCCTGCCCTTCGAAGATCTGGTCTCGGATCTTCGCACGGCCCTCCGGCGCCTGCACCAGCGCGCGCCATGACGCCGCTGGCCTGGCTCCTTTCGCTGCCCGTCCGCGCCTACCGGCTGATCTTCAGCCCGTGGGTCGGCTTCAACTGCCGCTACGATCCCACCTGTTCGGCCTACGCGCTCGAGGCGCTCCGCACCCATGGAGGGCTCCGGGGCGGCTGGCTCGCCCTGCGCCGGATCCTCAGATGCCACCCCTGGGGTGGCATGGGCGTGGACGACGTGCCGCCGAAGTAAGGGCCTTCAGGGCCGACACCGCCGCTGCGAGGGACAGACCGCCGGCAAACAACCCGCTTTCGCCATGGCGACAGATCGGCTACCCCGTCGCCACTGCTGACGAGGTACCGATGCTTGACGATCTCGACGACATCCACCCGCTCTTCCACGGCGCGCCGAAGACCACCGAGTTCCGCAAACTCCGCAAGCGCATCCTGCGCCAGACCCGCGAGGCGATCGAGGAATACGGAATGGTCGAACGCGGCGCCCGCTGGCTCGTCTGCCTCTCCGGCGGGAAAGACAGCTACACCCTGCTCGCCGCGCTCTACGAGTTGAAATGGCGCGGCCTCCTGCCCGTCGATCTCCTCGCCTGCAATCTCGACCAGGGTCAGCCGGGCTTCCCGGCCACCGTCCTGCCTGAATTTCTCACCCGCATGGGCGTGCCGCACCGGATCGAATACCAGGACACCTATTCCATCGTCACCGACAAGGTTCCCGAAGGCCGCACCTATTGCGCCCTCTGCTCGCGGCTCCGGCGCGGCAACCTCTACCGTATCGCCCGGGAAGAAGGCTGTTCGTCCGTTGTGCTTGGCCACCATCGCGACGACATCCTCGAAACCTTCTTCATGAACCTCTTTCACGGCGGCAGGCTCGCCACGATGCCGCCGCGCCTTCTCAACGAGGACAGGGATCTTTTCGTCTGCCGGCCGCTTGCCCATGTCGCCGAAGACGATTGCGATCGTTTCGCCCGCGCGATGAACTATCCGATCATCCCATGCGACCTGTGTGGAAGTCAGGATGGGCTGCAGCGCCAGCAGGTAAAGGAAATGCTGAACGGCTGGGAACGCAACCGACCGGGGCGCCGCCAGGTGCTTTTTCGCGCGCTGACCAATGTCCGCCCCTCGCATCTCCTCGATCAGCGGATGTTCGATTTCGCGGGGCTGATGCGGGATACTACCGGGCCGGACGGCGCGGCAGATACATAAACTTGTCTGTTTTCTGTCGCCGCGAACCCGGCTTGATTAACTCTCTACCCAGAGCCTGACGCTAACCGTTTGCCCGCGGCGGTTGAGCGCTTGCGAAGGCTTGGGTTGGCGATGCGCATTTCTATTGGGTCCTCACTACTACAGTTGCAAACGACGTTGCGGCGGCTCCTGTCCGGCCCTCATCTCCTTGCATTCATGCCTGCGATGACATTGGCCGCGTTCTGGCTCGGTGGCGAGGCGGCGTTGATCGCGATCGCGATTCTGATGCCCGCCGCCTTCGCCATGGCCGGTCTCTACATCCGGCGCGCGCGCCTCGATGGTCTGCAGCGCGATCCCGTGTCGGAGCTTCCCTTTCGCCCTGAAATCATCGCCAGAACCGATGACTTGCTGGCTGATGGCCCAACGCAAAGCGGTATGATGGCATCCCTTGCACTCGCAATCGACGAATTCTCCGATCTCGAGCTTCAGTTCGGTCACACCGCCGCATCCGACATCCTGCACACGGTCGCCGGACGGCTGCGCTCGGTTATCCGGTCGTCGGATCTTCTGGGCCGGCTGGACGGCCCGCGCTTCATCGTCGTCCTGACAGCGGCAACGCGGGCGGATCTTGAAAGCTTGATCCAGATGTCGGTTCGTCTTCAGCACGCGGTTCAGGAGCCGATCGCCCTCGATGGCACGCGGATCTATGTCACAAGCTCCATTGGCTTCTGCACGCCCAAGCGGCGCCCGGGGCAATCCGGCGCCATGCTGATCGAAGCCGCCGAACAGGCGCTCGACGATGCCGTATCGCACGGCAACGGGGCGATCCGGGCATTTTCGCCCGACATCCAGAAAAGGGCCAGGTCGCGCGGCGCCTTGTCGGATCAACTGCCGAACGCGCTTGAAAACGATCAGATCAAACCGTGGTTTCAACCCCAGATCTCCGCCACGACCGGGGAAATCACCGGCTTCGAGGTGCTTGCCCGCTGGGAACATCCCGAAAGCGGCCTCGTGCCTCCGTCTGAATTTCTTACGGCAGCGGAAGAGCTCGGGCTGCTGGAGCGGTTGGGTGAGGTCATGCTCTACAAAAGCCTGAACGCTCTGCGCGCATGGGATGCCGAAGACATCCTGGTTCCGAAGATCTCGCTGAACTTCTCTGCCGAGGAACTTCGCAACCCGTCTATCGTCGACAAGATCAGGTGGGAACTCGATCGCTTCGATATTCCGCCGATGCGTGTGTCTGTCGAGGTGCTGGAAACCGTCATCGCGCAGTCATCCAGCGATACCATCATCCGCAACCTGCGCTTGCTCGCGGATCTGGGCTTCATGATCGATCTCGACGATTTCGGAACCGGGCACGCCTCCATCGCGAATATCAAGCGGTTCTCGGTCGGCCGCATCAAGATCGATCGTTCCTTCGTCACCCAGATCGATACCGACATGGAACAACAGAACATCGTGTCTGCGATTCTGATCCTGGCAAAGCGGCTTGAACTTCAAACCCTTGCCGAGGGTGTCGAAACCCCCGCCGAACACGCGATTCTGCGCCAGCTCGGCTGCGACCACCTTCAGGGCTACGGCATCGCGCGGCCCATGCCGTTCGAGCAGGTCGCCCCATGGGTGAAGGAACACACCGCGGCGCTGCTCCACCGCGCCAGATCTGAGAATCAGGTCGAATCGTCCCACCCGGCCGAGAGCCTGCCGCTGACCGGGAAAACGGCTTGACCTTTTGGCCCGCGACAGGTTGAACCTGCCCCGACCTACCCAAGAAATCTGCGGTGGACGGGCATGGACGAACAGAACCGGAATCTTATCCTGGCGACAGCGCTGAGCTTTCTCGTCATTCTCATCTGGTTCATTCTCTTCCCGCCGGAAGAGCCGGTTCCTCCACAGGATGTGGCCCCGGCGACCGCGGAAGGCACCGTGCAGCCGGCCGTCCCGGGTGCGGAAGCCAATCCCACTCTGCCCGGCACATCCGAGGCCGGTGTTCCGGGATCCGGTCAGGGCGCCACTGCCGCTCCCGAGGCGCCCGCCGCGCCGCGCGTCGAGATCCAAACAAACCGGCTCTCCGGCTCGATCTCCCTTGCCGGCGGCCGCATCGACACGCTGAACCTCTCCGATTACCGCGAAACCATCGATCCGGGCGCCGATACCGTTACTCTCCTTGTGCCGGAAGGGCAGAACCGCGCCTATTACGCTTTGTTCGGCTGGTCGCCCGGTGCGGGGCTCGATGCCGGGGCCGTTCCCGGCGCGTCGACACCGTGGTCGCAAAGCGGCGACGGCGCGCTGACCACCGGGAACGATCTGCTGCTGACATGGGATAACGGCGCCGGCCTCAGCTTCCAGCGCCGGATCTCGGTGGATGACGACTTCATGTTCACCGTCACACAGTCGGTGACGAACAATTCCGGTGCCCCCGTGCGCCTCGCCCCCTACGGCGTCATCGCGCGCCACGGCGAACCCGACGATCTCAAGGGCTTCTTCATCATCCAGGAAGGCCCGATCCGCCAGACCGGCGAGCAGCTCGATGAATACGGCTACGACGACCTGCGCGATTTCGATGCCGATCCGCGCTGGGGCCCGGCCTCGGATGTCGTTCAGGTCGAACAGAACGGCTGGATCGGTTTCACCGATCACTACTGGATGACGACGCTCATCCCCGACACGGCCGAACCGTTCCAGGCCGCCCTGCAATATGACGCGGCCCGCGACATCTACCGCACCACGGCCCTCCTCTCGACACGCGACGTCGCCCCGGGTGCCACGGTCGAGGTCACCCAGCGCCTTTTCGCCGGCGCCAAGGAATGGGAAACGATCCGCGAATACGAGGAAGCCAAGGGCATCTACCGCTTCATCGATTCGATCGACTGGGGCTGGTTCTTCTTCCTGACGAAGCCGATCTTCGCCGTCCTGCACTGGCTCAACGGGGTCATCGGCAACATGGGCTGGGCGATCATCGCGCTCACCTTCATCATCAAGGCGCTGCTCCTTCCCCTGGCCTACAAATCCTATGTCTCCATGGCCCGGATGAAGGAACTTCAGCCGGAGATGGAGAAGATCAAGGAACGCGCCGGCGACGACCGCCAGAAACTCCAGCAGGAGATGATGGGCCTCTACAAGAAGGAAAAGGTCAACCCGGCCGCGGGCTGCCTGCCGATCCTTCTGCAGATCCCGATCTTCTTCTCGCTCTACAAGGTGATCTTCGTCACCATCGAACTGCGCCACGCCCCCTGGATCGGCTGGATCAGGGATCTTTCGGCCCCCGACCCGTCGTCGCTTTTCAACCTCTGGGGCGTCCTGCCCTGGGCAGGGCCGGAACCGGGCTCGATCCTCGCGCTGATCTTCATCGGCATCCTGCCCCTGATCCTCGGCATCTCGATGTGGTTGCAGCAAAAGCTGAACCCGGCACCCACCGATCCCACGCAGGCGATGATCTTCGCCTGGATGCCCTGGGTCTTCATGTTCATGCTAGGCTCCTTCGCCAGCGGGCTCGTGATCTACTGGATCGCGAACAACACGATCACCTTCATGCAGCAATACGCGATCATGCGCAGCCAGGGCATGAAGCCTGACGTGTTCGGCAACATCACCTCGGGCTTCAGGAAGAAGCCGGGCGGAACCGAAAAAACCGCGGCGAACAAGACCAGCAAACCCGACAAGAAGTGACCGCCACCCTCACCCATATCGTACGCCACCCGCTCAAGGCGATTGGCCGGGAGGTTTGCGAAAGGGTGAACCTGACGGCCGGCCAGTGGATGCCGGGTGACAGGATCTGGGCCGTCACACACGGCAAGTCCCGCATCGAGGGGCCAGGCTGGGCGCCGAAGGTCAACTTCCTCCGGGGCGTCAGCGGGCCCTCCCTGATGGCCGCCACGGCGCATCTGTCGGAGGACGGGGCGAGCCTAACCCTGAACCATCCCGAGGCGGGACCCCTCACGCTTCACCCTGACAATCCCGACGATACCCCCCGCCTGCTGCACTGGCTGGGCGGGATCTGGCCCGAGGATCTTCCGCCCCCGACCGGCCTCTATCGCACCGATGCGGCCCACCTCACCGACGTCCCCGATCCCTGGCTTTCGATCCACAACGCCGCAACCCACCGCGCGGTCGAACAGCGCCTCGACACGCCCCTCTCGATCCACCGCTGGCGCGGCAATCTCTGGATCGAGGGCCTCGCCCCCTGGCAGGAATTCGAATGGATCGGCAAGACGATCCGGATCGGCGCGGTCGCCTTCACGATCCGCGAACGCATCACCCGCTGCAAGGCCACCATGGCAAACCCCGAGACCGGCCGCCGCGACGCCGATACCCTCGCCGCGCTCAGAAGCTGGGATCACCAGGATTTCGGCGTTTATGCAGAGGTGCTCTCGGACGGCGCGATCGCCACCGGCGATCCGGTCGAGGTGCCCCAGTGACGACCCTCCCCTTCCCCGAAGCCACGCCCGAGCCGTCCGCGCTCGAGACCGGAACACAGCTCTTCCGCCAGAACACCGACTTCCTGAAAGGTGTCGTCGCGATGGATGGCCTGCCGCCCGGCGACCGGATCGAGATCTGCTTTGCCGGGCGCTCGAATGTCGGGAAATCCACGCTGATCAACGCCCTGACCGGGCGACGCGGCCTCGCCCGGGCCTCGAACACGCCAGGCCGCACGCAGGAAATCAATTTCTTCACCCTGGGCGACACCCATTACCTCGTCGATCTTCCCGGCTATGGCTTCGCCAACGCGCCCCTCGCGGTCGTCAGGAAATGGCAGGCGCTCCTCAAGGCCTACCTCGCAGGGCGTCCCAACCTCCGCCGCGCCTTCGTGCTGATCGACGCCCGCCACGGCGTCAAACCGGTGGATGAAGAGATCATGGGCCTGCTCGACAAGGCCGCCGTGCCCTTCCAGACGGTGCTGACGAAGACCGACAAGGTGAAGGAAAAGGATCGCGCGCGCGTGCTCGCACAGGTCCGCGCCGCGCTTCAGCCGCATCCCGCGGCCTACCCGGAACTGATCACCACATCGTCCGAGAAGGGCCAGGGCATCGATACCCTCCGCGCCGTCATCGCGGAACTCGAGTAACGCGAACCGCACCGCACAGGTCTTGAGGCCCCGCGCCGGACCGCCTAACAGGGGGGCGGAGAGCACAGAAATGAAGCCCAGAGACATGACCCGCGACTGGATCGCCACCGCACGAACGCTGTCCGAAGCGCTGCCCTTCCTGCAACGCTACGACGGCGCAACCGTGGTCATCAAATTCGGCGGCCACGCGATGGGCGATGACGCCGAAATGGAAAGCTTCGCCCGCGACATCGCGCTGATGCAGCAGGTGGGCGTAAAACCCGTGGTCGTCCATGGCGGCGGCCCGATGATCAACGACATGCTCGCCCGGCTCGAGATCAAATCCGATTTCGTGGGCGGAAAGCGGGTCACCGACGCGGCCACGGTCGAAGTGGTGGAAATGGTGCTCTCCGGCCGGGTCAACAAGCGCATCGTCCAGGCCATCGGTGCCCAGGGCGGCCGCGCCGTCGGGCTTTCCGGCAAGGATGCCGGCCTCATGATCTGCGAACAGACGCATCCCGATCTGGGCTTCGTCGGCACGCCGGTGGAAATCAACGCCGAATTCCTGCGCGATCTCGGCGAGAAGGATACGATCCCCGTGATCGCTCCGATCGGCATGGGCCGCGACGGCGCCACCTACAATGTGAACGGTGACACCGCGGCGGGCGCCATCGCCGCGGCGCTTAAGGCAGACCGCCTGCTTCTCCTGACCGATGTGGCGGGCGTGAAGAATGCCTCGGGCGAGGTCGTGACCGAACTGACACCCGATCAGATCACGGCGATGACGGCCGACGGCACGATCGCCGGAGGCATGATCCCGAAGACAGAAACCGCGCTCGAGGCCATCGCGGGCGGCGTGCGCGCCGTGGTCATCCTCGATGGCCGCGCCCCGAATGCCTGCCTGCTCGAGCTCTACACCGAACACGGGGCCGGCAGCCTGATCCGGGCGCCGCGATGAATTACGCGGCGCTCGAGGCCAAGGTCCGCGCCGCGCAACTCGACATTTTCGGGGCCTTCCACCCGGCAGAGGGCGACGGGCTCCCCTCGTCGATCAAAACGCTCGTCCTCCTCGGGCCGGGCGAACCGGGCTTCTGGCCTCATCTCCTCGACACCCCGGAATGGGCCGATGGCCAGCCCGACGCGGTCGATCGCTGGTCCCGCCGCGTCATAGGCACGCTGGCCTGCGATCTCGGCGGCAAGGCCTACTTCCCGTTTTCCGGCCCTCCCTGGCACCCGTTCATCGCCTGGGCGCGCCGCTCCGGCCGCGCCTGGGAAAGCCCGGTGACGCTGCTCGTGAATGATCGGGCGGGCCTCATGGTCTCCTACCGGGGCGCCCTCGGCCTCGGGGAGCGCCTCGCGCTTCCACAGCCCGGCCCCCGCCCCTGTGACACCTGCGATACACGTCCCTGCCTCTCCGCCTGCCCCGTCACTGCCCTCACGACAATTGGATATGACATTCCGGCGTGCAAAGGCTATCTCTCCACCGAGGTGGGGAAGGAAAGCTGCATGGCGAAGGGGTGCGCCGTGCGCCGCGCATGCCCGATCTCTGAAACCTACGGACGCCTCGAGGCCCAGTCGGCCTATCACATGAGCCACTTCGCGAGATGACCCTCAAACTCGTTCTGACCCGGCACGCCAAATCAAGCTGGAGCGATCCGACGCTCGACGATTTCGATCGCCCGCTGAACGGCCGCGGGCGCCGCTCGGCCACTGCAATCGGCCAGTGGATCGCCGAAGCCGGCCACGTTCCGGCAGAGGTCGTCGTTTCCGGCGCCAGGCGCACGGTCGACACGTGGTCGGCCATCGCCCGGGAACTTCCCGACAAGGCGCCCATGCGCTCCGATCCGGCCCTCTATCACGCCAGCGCGCCGTCGATCCTCGCGGTCCTCCGCGGGCTCTCGGCCCCGTCGGCGATGATCATCGGGCACAACCCGGGCATCGCCGATTTCGCCGAACGCATCGTCAACGCACCCGCCGATCACCCGCGCTACGCCGATTTCCCGACCTGCGCGACAGCGGTCATCGAATTCGGGAAATCCCACTGGCGCGACGTCGACTGGGGCGATGGCACCCTGGTCGCGTTCGTTCTGCCCCGCGAACTCCTCGAATAAGAAATGCCCCGGCACAAGCCGGGGCCGTCTCTCGGGGCGCGCTGGGCCTCCGCGGGATCAGTGCCCGAGGATCTGGCTCAGGAACAGCTTCGTCCGGTCGCTCTTCGGGTTCTTGAAGAACTCCTCCGGCTCGTTCTGCTCCACGATCTGCCCGTCATCCATGAAGATCACGCGGTTCGCCACCTGGCGGGCAAAGCCCATCTCGTGGGTCACGCACAGCATCGTCATGCCCTCTTCGGCCAGCTCGATCATCGTATCGAGCACTTCCTTGATCATCTCCGGGTCAAGCGCCGAGGTCGGTTCGTCGAACAGCATGATCCGAGGCCGCATGCACAGGCTCCGCGCAATCGCCACCCGCTGCTGCTGGCCGCCCGACAACTGGCCGGGATACTTGTTGGCCTGCTCCGGGATCTTCACCTTGGTGAGGAAGTGCATCGCCGTCTCTTCGGCTTCCTTCTTCGGAATCTTCCGCACCCAGATCGGTGCCAGGGTGCAGTTCTCCAGGATCGTGAGATGCGGGAAGAGGTTGAAGTGCTGGAACACCATGCCAACCTCCGACCGGATCGTGTCGATGTTCTTGATGTCGGACGACAGAAGCGTGCCGTCGACGACGATCCGGCCCTTCTGATGCTCCTCCAGCGCGTTGATGCACCGGATCAGGGTCGACTTGCCCGACCCCGAAGGGCCACAGATCACGATCCGCTCGCCCCGGTACACCGTCAGGTCGATGTCACGCAGCACGTGGAACGTGCCATACCACTTGTTCATGTTCTCGATCGAGATCGCCACCTCGTCGGAAACGTTCGCGTCTTTGCGGGCAAGTGCCTCGTCGGTCATAGCCATGGTCACGGCCTCCCCTTAACGATGATCGGTCTGAAGCTGCCGCTCCAGCCATTGTGAGTATTGCGAGATGCCGTAGCAGCAGACGAAGAACAGAAGCGCGGCAAAGCCGTAAAGCTCCCAATAGATCCCCTGCCATTCGGTCACCGACACGATCGGTCCACGGATGATCCCCACGAGGTCGAACATCGAGATGACCGATACAAGCGTGGTATCCTTGAACAGACCGACAGCCACGTTCACGATCCCAGGGATCGAGATCTTCAGCGCCTGCGGCAGGATGATCAGCCGCATCGCCTGGCTGTAGTCGAGCCCCAGCGAATCCGCCGCCTCGTACTGTCCGCGCGGCAACGCGGCTAGGCCGCCACGGATAACCTCCGCGATATAGGCCGCCGCGAACAACGTGATCATGATCATCACGCGTACGATGATGTCGAAGTTCGCATTGGGCGGCAGGAAGTATGCCAGAACCACGTTCGCAACGAACAGAAGCGTGATCAGCGGCACACCGCGAATGAACTCGATGAAGATGACCGAGAAGATCCGGATGATCGGCATTTTCGATTGCCGGCCCAGCGCAAGCGCGATCCCAAGCGGCAACGACAGCGACACACAGGTCACGCCAAGGATCATGTTCAGCATGAACCCGCCGATCTCCCGCGATTCCACCGGCGTCAGCGCCAGAACCCGAGGCGGATCTTCGCCCAGGATCAGCCCCGACACCCACCAGAACAGAACAGTGGCGATCAATCCGCCGATAAAGCCCATGGCAAAGGACTGATCCACAAGCTTCCGGTACACCAGGTAACCGATGACGAAGCCGATCAGAACGGCCAGCGGACTCAGGATCGATCCGCCCCAGACCAGCCAGTAGGCCACGAAGGGGAACAGCCCGGTCCAGATCAGCATCTTCCGCGGCAGCGCCGAAAACAGCACCGGCGCAATGGCCACGAACATCAGCACGAAGGCCAGCGTCGGCCGCCAGTAACTGTCGATCGGATAGCGCCCGAAGATAAGCTGGTGCCACCGCTCGGTCAGAACCGAAAAACAGCCGCCAACCTGGCCCTGAAGCTGGTCAAGGCATTCCCGGCGCGAACCGGTGTTCCAGATCCCGTTCAGAAGCCAGGGCAGGATCAGCGAAAGGATCGAATAGACGGCCAGAAGCGCCAGAAGCGTCAGGATGCTGTTGGTGACCGAGGAAAACAGGTTTTCCCGCACCCACTTGACCGCCCCGGTCTCCGCCGCCGGCGGCGGCGAAGGCGGAATCGACGTTTCCCGAACGAAGGCGACTGAATGCGCGTGCATTTCCGACATATCAGCGCTCCTTCAGTTTGACGGCGTTGTTATAGAGGTTCATCACCGCCGAGATCGACAACGAGATCAGCAGATAGAACAGCATCAGAAGAAGAACCGTCTCGATCGCCCGTCCGGTCTGGTTCAGCGTGATGCCCCCCAGCGTCCCGGTCACGTCCATGTATCCCACGGCGATCGCCAGCGACGAGTTCTTCGTCAGGTTCAGATACTGCGAAATCAAGGGCGGGATGATCACCCGAAGCGCCTGCGGCAGGATCACGAGGCTCATGATCCGGTTGGGCCTGAGGCCAAGCGACGCCGCCGCCTCCGTCTGCCCCTTTGAAATCGCCTGGATACCCGCGCGGACGTTCTCTGCAATGAACGCGCCGGTATAGATCGCCAGCGCAAACCAAAGCGCGATCAGCGATCCGCGAACCTGGATGCCCCCCTGAAAGTTGAAGCCCCTGAGTTCGGGATACTCCAGGCCGATCGGACGGCCGAGGATGAAGAACATCAGAAGCGTCGGCACGAAGAACAGCGCCAGCGACGGCCAGAACGTCGGCAGAAGCCGGCCCGTGTCGTAGAGAAGCTTGGTGGCATAGCGCCGGTACAGGATGATCGCGAGCACCGACAAAAGGAAGGTCACGACAACCAGCCAGGATCCGGCCTCCCAGATCGGGCGCGGCACGTAAACACCCCGGTTCGTGAAGGCGAAGCTGTCGAACAGCATCGACGCCGTTGCGTCGTCACCCCGGAAGTCGCGCGGCCCCGGAAGGCTCACCGTCATGATCGAGAAGATGATCAGGATCCAGATCAGCACCGGCACGTTCCGGAACGCCTCGACATAGATCGCCATCAGCTTCGATACGATCCAGTTGTTCGAAAGGCGCAGAACCCCGGCGACAACACCAAGAACGGTCGCCGTCAAGCATCCCAGGAAGGCAACGATCAGGGTATTCAGAACCCCGACCATCGAAGCCCGGAAATGCGTGTCCTGGCTGTTATACGGAATGGGCTGCTGGTTGATGTCGTACCCGGCGGCCTCGCCGAGAAACTCATACGAGATATCCTGACCAAGATCGGCAAGGTTCTGAATGGCGTTCGAGATCAGCCACCCGAAGAACAGAAAGATCAAGATCAGCGCAATGAACTGGAGCGTATAGCCCCGGTACCGCGTGTCGTTCAGCAGCATGGACAGCCGGAACGACTCCACGGGCGGGTCGGTGAGCGTCGTCATATGCAATGTTCCCCGTCGTCCCCCGTTCTGGTTTTGGCGTCGTTGCGCTATCGGGGGTCGTTCTTGAATACGCGAAGGGCGCAGATTTCTCTACGCTCTTCGGTGTCTTGTCTTAGCGGAACGGCGGTGCGTACATCAGGCCGCCATCGGTCCACTGCGCGTTCAGGCCACGGGCCAGACCGATCGGAGTGTTCTCACCGATGTGGCGCTCGAAGATCTCGCCATAGTTGCCGGTGGCCATGATGGCGTTCTTCGCCCAGTCGTTCGACAGGCCGATCATTTCGCCAAGGCCGCCTTCGGAACCCAGAAGACGGTTGATTTCCGGGTTGTCCGTGCCGTTGGCCAGTTCGCCGACATTTGCCGAGGTCACGCCAAGCTCTTCAGCCGCGATCAGCGCGTTCAGAACCCAGCGGGCAATGTCGCCCCACTCGTTGTCGCCGTGGCGCACAAGCGGGCCAAGCGGCTCTTTCGAGATGATTTCGGGCAGGATCACATGCGCACCCGGATCCTCGAAGGTCGCGCGCGATGCGGCAAGACCCGAAGCGTCCGTGGTGTAGGTGTCGCAGGCACCGGCGGTGTACTGCTGAAGCGCTTCCGCGTTCGTTTCGATCGGAACCGGCTCATACGAGATGCCGTTCGAACGGAAGAAGTCGGCAAGGTTCAGTTCGGTCGTCGTGCCGGTCTGGATGCAGACGGTCGCCCCGTCCAGATCCTTCGCAGACGTCACGCCCAGTTCCTTCGGAACGATGAAGCCCTGACCGTCATAGTAGTTGACGCCCACGAATTCGAACTTCAGGTCGTTGTCGCGCGAGAACGTCCAGGTGGTGTTCCGCGACAGCAGGTCGATTTCGCCAGCGGCCAGCGCGGTGAAGCGGGTCTTACCCGTGAGCGGCACGTACTTGACGGCATCCGCATCGCCGAGGACCGCAGCGGCCACAGCGCGGCAAAGTTCAACGTCGAACCCCTGCCAGTTGTTGTTGGCGTCAGGCGCCGCGAAGCCAACCAGACCGGTGTTCACGCCACAGTTAAGCGCGCCACGGGCTTGAATGTCTTCGAGGGTGGTCGCCTGCGCGGCGCCGGCCAGAAGGCCAGCAGCGGCAAACGCGCCGAAATAGATGGATTTTTTCATTTTTACCTCATCCTGGTTGCCCGTCGGTTTATGCGGGCGGCTTTGCCGATCCTCCCAGACCGGATTTCCAATGAAAGGGCACCCCCTCATCGCGTGGGATAGAGAGTACATAAGACCCCTGAGGTCAAGTAAAAGAGCCGTTTTTCAAGGCGTCTCTGCCTGAAAATTGAGTGTTTCGAAGGCCCTATGCCGCTTCGCTACGCACCGCGCGAAGGAATACGGCGGCATCCATAAACGCCTGTAATTTATGTGCATTCACTGCTTCGGCCTCGTCGTCGTGGCCCCATTGCTCGATCTGCCAAACTTCGTCGAGCCGCGCGGCCTGCCAAAGCGGCTCCGGCGCCGCCGCTTCCGCCGCCGCGGCCAGCCCGAGGATCAGGGATCCCGGCAGGCTCACCAGATCGTGGAATGCGGCCAGCTCGAACGGCCCCATCGCGGCCATCGGCGCGGTCAGCGCGTCGATCGCCTCCCTTGGCTGAGTGACCGGCAAAACGCCCCTGGTCGTCGTCAGTTCGGCCCCGTAGGTGTCCCGCGCCCAGTCAAGCCACGGGTCCCAGGCCTCCGCCTGCAAGGCGACAAGTCCCTCGGGGCTCTCGGCCCGGTAGCACAACAAATCGGTCTCGCCATAGCTCGCGAGATGCGCGATCACCGCCGCACATTGCGGCGCGACCTTCTCGATCGCCGAATTCGCCATCCGCGTCGCGGGCATGCTGTTGGGGTCGATCGTCCCGCTCTGCGCCTCCCATTCCCCGGCCAGAAGCTCGGCCACCGCACGCGTCGGCAGGTGCAGGGGCGATTTGAACGGCGTCCGCACGGGCCGCCCGTCCAGCCGCACCTCGAACCCGCCCTCGACTTCGGCCACCTGCGTGTCGGTCCAGAAGCGTTTGGCCGCCCACTCGCTCATAGCTCCTCCTCGAACGGGTCCGCCGGCGCATCCTTGGCATGCCAATCCAGCATCTGCCACGTGCGGACCATGTGATCGGGCAGCGGGGCGGTCAGCGACAGATCGGCCCCCGTCACCGGATGCTTCAGCCGCAGATGCCGGGCATGAAGGTGAAGCTTGCGGCTCACCTCTCCCCCAAGCTGCGCGCCCCAGCCATCACCCAGGTTCTCCTGTCCCGATCCGCCGTATTTCCCGTCCCCAACGATCGGATGCCCGATCTCCGCCATATGTGCGCGCAGCTGATGCGTCCGCCCGGTGACCGGCACGAGCGCCACCCAGGCCACCCGCCCGCCCAGCGCGGAAATCACCGCGTAATCCGATGTCGCACGCTTCGCTCCCGGCGTGCTGTCGACATCGCGGGGATGGATGCAGATCATCTTCTCGCCTTCGCCGCCCCGCCCGTGCCCGGGCGCCTTGACAAGGCCGAACCGGATCGTCCCCATCGCGGGCTTCGGCACGCCCGCCACCGCGGCCCAATAGATCTTGCGCGTCTCCCGGGACCGGAACGCCTCGGTCAGGCTCTGCGCCACCGCCCGCGTGCGCGCCAGCAGAAGAAGGCCCGACGTGTCCTTGTCCAGCCGGTGCACCAGTCTCGGCTTCTCGTCATACCCGAACCGCAACGCTTCAGAGAGGCCGTCGACATGCCGCGTCTGCCCGGTACCCCCTTGCGTCGGAAGGCCCGCGGGCTTGTTCAGCGCGATGATGTGATCGTCCTTCCAAAGCACAGCGGCCCGCATCAACTCGGCATCCGCGTCCGAAACCTTCGGGCGCGCGGGCTTCGGCGCCGTCTCCGCGTCCGGCAGCGGCGGCACCCTTACCGCCTGGCCCTCTTCGACGCGGGTCGAGGCCTTCACGCGGCCCCCATCAACCCGGATCTCGCCCTTCCGGCACATTTTCTCGATCTGGCCCTGCGTCACTTGCGGGAACATCCGCCGGAGCCACCGGTCAAGCCGCTGCCCGCCATCGCCTTCGGCCACGTTCACCGTCTGAACCCGGCTCATGCGAACGCCGCCCGCGCCGCCCAAAGCCCGAACATCAGCCCGCCGATCGACAGGACAACCGAAAGCCCCACGTAAAGCGCCGCCTGTCCCAGCGCCCCGCGCTCGTAGAGCGTGACGGCCTCAAGCGAGAACGCGGAAAACGTCGTGAACCCGCCCAGGATCCCGGTCATCACGAAGGGCGAAAGATGCGTCAGTCCACGATGCGCGGCCGCCACCACGAACACCCCCATCAGAAAAGACCCGAAGATATTCACGCTCAGCACACCAAGGGGAAACCCGCCGCCCCAAAGCCGGAACACGCCCACGCCGACGAGATAGCGCATCACCGCGCCGATCGCGCCCCCGAGGGCCACCTGAACCGCTGTTCCAATCATGGCCGCTCACCTGATCCCCGGGGCGGCCATTGTCAACCGTCGCCCCGCTTCGCCCTCAGCTTCACGAAGTAATCGATGCGCCGTTTCAGCTCCCGCTCGAAGCCCCGTTCGACGGGCTGGTAATACACCCCGCGCTTCATCGTCTCCGGGAAATAGTTCTGCCCCGAAAACCCGTCCTCCGCATCGTGATCATAGGCATAACCCGCGCCATAGCCCTGGTCCTTCATCAGCCGCGTCGGCGCGTTCAGGATGTGCTTCGGCGGCGGCTCGGAACCGGAAGATTTCGCGGCCGACACCGCCGCCTTGTACCCGGCATAAGCGGCATTCGATTTCGGCGCGAGCGCGAGGTAGACGACGGCCTGCGCCAGCGCCAACTCGCCCTCGGGCGATCCAAGCCGCTCATACGTCTCCCAGGCATCAAGGCAGACACGCTGCGCCTGCGGTTCCGCCAGCCCGATATCCTCCACCGACATCCGCGTGATCCGCCGGGCCAGGTATCGCGGATCCTCCCCGCCCTGAAGCATCCGAGCCAGCCAGTAGAGCGCGGCATCCGGGTCCGATCCGCGCACCGATTTGTGCAGGGCCGAGATCAGGTTGTAATGCGCGTCGCCCGACTTGTCGTATTGCGCCGCCCGCCGTTGAAGGCGCGCGGTCAGCGCCGCGGTGTCAAGCTTGCCGTCAACCGTCCAGGCCATCACCTGCTCGGCGAGGTTAAGAAGCGCCCGCCCGTCCCCGTCCGCCATCTCGATCAGCGCCTCGCGCGCCGGCCCATCAAGCGGCAGGGCACGGTCCAGCACCTTCTCGGCCCGCTGCACCAGCCGCTCGAGGTCGGCGGGCGTCAGCCGGTTCAGAACCAGCACCTGCGCCCGGCTCAGAAGCGCGGCGTTCAGCTCGAACGAAGGGTTCTCCGTCGTCGCCCCCACCAGAAGGATCGTTCCATCCTCCATATGCGGCAGGAACCCGTCCTGCTGCGCCTTGTTGAACCGGTGGATCTCGTCGACGAACAGAAGCGTTCCCTGCCCTGACCGGCGCCTCAGCTTCGCGGCCTCGAACACCTGCCGAAGCTCCGCCACGCCCGAAAAGATCGCACTGATCTGCACGAAGGCCCGGTCGGTCGCATCCGCCAGAAGCCGCGCGATCGTCGTCTTCCCCACGCCCGGCGGCCCCCAGAAGATCACCGACCCGAGGCTGCCGGCAGCCAGCATCACACCCAGGGGCCCGTCGGGGCCAAGGATGTGCTCCTGCCCGATAACCTCGCCAAGCACAACCGGACGCAGCCGGTCGGCCAGCGGCCGCGGCGCGTCGGGCCGGGGGGTCTCCGCCCCCGGCGCGGTATCGAAAAGATCCGACATGAGCCGACCCTACGGTGCGGATCGGCCCGTGAAAAGCGCTGCCCTAGTGCAGGCTCTCGCGCAGGTGCATCATGATCGCCTGGTTCATCGATCCGCCGATATCGAGGCAGGGGCCGACGTGATAGGTCTGGTAACCCAGGCGCCGCATCCAGCGCATCCACGCCCGCGGGCAGAGGCCAAGCAATTGCGTCGCCCCCTCGTCCCGCGCCGTACGCACCATCTGTTCCATCAGTTGCGCCTGAACCTGCAACCGCAGTTTCGCGGGTACGTGATGCGCGATGAAGACCCGACTCGTCTCCCAGACATGGGGGTCCACCGGCGCCTCTTCGTGCAAAAGGTCGGCCGGGATCGAGTCGAGAAGGCCCAGTTGCGCATCCCGGATCATGTAGGTGTAGATCCCGCAGCGTGCGGTGGTCGGCGTCATCCGGATTCCGGCCAGCACCTCGCCTAGGTGATGCACCGCAATCCAGCGCGACTGCGGCGTGTCGTACTGGTCGAACTCCATGCCATCCGCTTCGGGCAGATCCCACTTGCGCTGCACGATGAACGACTCGCGTCTAGCGCGAAGTATGTAAGCAAAAAGCTCGCCATGCGTGTGGAAGTTGCCAAAAGAAAGGGTTGTGGTTTGCATAGTAGCCTCCAGCTTGGGGTTGAGAAACTTCCCAGCCGGGGCGACTCTTTCAGAGGAGCTTGTACTCCTGCGCCCGTTGAATCGCCTCGGCGGTCGTGCGCGCATAGAGGCGGTCACGGGCGGACTTCAGCCGTGCCTTCAACGCGCTTTCCGATATTCCCAGGAGGGCGGCGGCTTCCGCGTAGCGATGGCCCGACGCGATAAGGCGCAGCGCGTGTCGCTGTGCTTGGGTCAGGTTGTCAGGAGGCGTGGATTCTTCGTGCAGCAGGATGACTGTTTGTTCAATCAGGCCGATTTCTTCGTCAGTGAACTCGCGGTCTTTTCGTGCAAACCCCCCGATCGAACGCGAGGTCGTCGGCCCGGTCGAAACCGCCACCCCGTAATTCAATCCGTATGCGGAAGCCTGCCCCAGCACATTGTGCGGATCTGGATGGTCAAGCGCACTCCAGCGCGCCGTCCCGGTGGTCGCAAACCCCCAGGACACCAACGGATCGCACATCATGTAACCGCGGGACGTATACAGCTCGATCCATGCAGGATCGTAGGTTTGCACCATGATGTGAGCCGACGCGAAACGAATATGCAGACCAAGGGCGAACCCTTGTGGCGCAAGGCGCTTGAGCCGTGAAAGGCCCAGCTCCAGTCCTGCATTCTCGCTCGCTATCGAATTCACGATATCACCCTACTCCGCATGTACTTTTAGACAAGTTGTTCTGCGCGCGGTCAACCTTAAATTGTATTTTGGTGCCAATCCATACAATCCAGAGGTGTGCGTGACCGACAAAACGAAAGATCCAATGCGCCATATCGATACTCTCGACCCTACGGCGCGTACGGATCTCATGAGGTTTCTGAGAACCAGCTCACGGCAAGCGGGGCGCTGGCAGCAGACAGACGCGGAGGTTCTGACCGAATCCCTGAACCTGCTCCGCGCCCGCAGGGCAGGTTCGAATCTGACGTGAAAAGGGGCCGCGCAAGTGCCGCGCGGCCCCTCGAACTCCGGCTCTGAGGGCGTCTTACGCCTCCTCGCCCTGTTCTTCCATTTCGACGCGCGCGCGATCGCCGGCGCCCTTCGCGGCGGGATCGCGGTCCACGAATTCGACGATCGCCATCGGGGCCATGTCGCCATAGCGGAAGCCGGCCTTCAGCACGCGGACATAGCCGCCCTGACGCTCGGCATAGCGCGGGCCGATCACCTCGAAAAGCTTCGCCACATGGGCATCCTGCTTCAGGCGCGCGGCGGCCTGGCGGCGGGCATGAAGATCCCCGCGCTTGCCCAGCGTCACAAGCTTGTCGGCAATCCGCTTAAGCTCTTTCGCCTTGGGCAGCGTGGTCTTGATCTGTTCGTGTTCGATAAGCGACCCTGCCATGTTGGCGAACATCGCCTTGCGGTGTTCATGGGTCCGGTTCAGGCGGCGGTAACCGCGGGCATGACGCATCTTCGTGTCTCCTTCTTTGCCCTCTACGGGCGATTTTGCTTTGTCCGGCGGTCAGATGCGTGTCTGCCGCTCTCCTTGGGGTTGGCGGATCATCCTCCGCCCAACCCGATGCCGTAGGGTGGGGTTACACCCCACCTCGGCAAATCAGAACGAATCCTCGAATTTCTTCGCAAGATCCTCGATGTTCTCCGGCGGCCATTCCTCGACATCCATGCCAAGGTGCAGGCCCATGCCCGACAGCACTTCCTTGATCTCGTTCAGAGATTTCCGGCCGAAGTTCGGGGTGCGCAGCATCTCGGCTTCGGTCTTCTGGATCAGGTCGCCGATATAGACGATGTTGTCGTTCTTCAGGCAGTTCGCCGACCGCACCGAAAGCTCCAGCTCGTCCACCTTCTTCAGAAGAAGCGGGTTGAACTCGAGGCCGTCGTCGTCGCTTTCCGTCCGCGCCGATTCCGGCTCGTCGAAGTTGACGAAGATCGAAAGCTGGTCCTGCAGGATCCGCGCCGCATAGGCGACCGCATCGTCCGGCGAGACCGACCCGTCGGTTTCGAGCTTCAGCGTCAGCTTGTCATAGTCCAGAACCTGCCCCTCGCGGGTCGGCTGGACGTCATAGCTGACTTTCTTCACCGGCGAATAGATCGCATCGATCGGAATAAGGCCGATCGGCGCGTCCTCGGGCCGGTTCTTGTCCGCCGAGACATAGCCCTTGCCCGTGTTCACCGTCAGTTCGATGAACAGGTCCGCGCCCTCGTCGAGGTGACAGATCACGTGATCCTTGTTCAGAATCTCGATCCCGGCGGTTTCCGAGATGTCGCCGGCGGTCACGACGGCCGGGCCCTTCGACGAAATCGAAAGACGCTTCGGGCCGTCAACGTCCATGCGGATCGCGACGCCCTTGAGGTTCAGTACGATGTCGGTCACGTCCTCGCGGACGCCCGCGACCGACGAGAACTCGTGCAGAACGTTGTCGATCTGGGCCGAAGTGATGGCGGCGCCCTGAAGCGAAGACATCAGAATACGCCGCAGCGCGTTGCCAAGGGTCAGACCGAAACCGCGCTCGAGCGGTTCGGCGATCACCGTTGCCTGGCGCGCAGGGTCGTTTCCGGGCTTCACGTCAAGCTGCGTCGGCTTGATCAGTTCCTGCCAATTCTTATGGATCATGCGTGTCTCCTCAATTCCCGTCCGGCGCCCATGTCCTAAAGCGGCGAACTCCCGAGGTTCCAAATGACGAATCCGGGCGACCTGTCAGCCGCCCGGTACAGACGATGCCCGATCAGACGCGGCGGCGCTTCGGCGGACGGCAGCCGTTATGCGCAATCGGCGTCACGTCGCGGATCGACGTGATGTTGAAGCCGACGGCGGCCAGGGCGCGCAATGCGCTCTCACGGCCGGACCCGGGGCCCTGCACCTCGACTTCGAGGGTGCGCACGCCGTGCTCCTGCGCCTTCCGGCCCGCGTCTTCCGCGGCCATCTGGGCGGCATAGGGCGTCGACTTCCGCGAGCCCTTGAAGCCCATGGTGCCGGCCGACGACCAGGCAATCGCATTGCCCTGCACGTCCGAGATCAGGATCTTGGTGTTGTTGAACGACGAATTCACATGCGCCACGCCAGCGGCGATGTTCTTCGAAACCTTCTTCTTCCCACGACGGGTATCGCGTGCCATATCTAACGCCCTCCCTTACTTCTTCTTGCCGGCGATCGGCTTCGCGGGGCCCTTGCGGGTGCGCGCGTTGGTGTGGGTGCGCTGGCCGCGCACCGGGAGGTTCCGGCGATGCCGGAGGCCGCGATAGCAGCCGAGGTCCATCAGCCGCTTGATGTTCATCTGAACATCGCGGCGCAGGTCGCCCTCGACCGAATAGTTGGCGTCGATGTGTTCGCGGATAGCGAGCACTTCGGCGTCGGAAAGTTCGTTCACCCGGCGCGTAGCGTCGATGTTCACGGCCTCGCAGATGGCCTTGGCCGACGAATGGCCGATTCCGGTGATGTAGGTGAGCGCGATCGGAACGCGCTTAGCGGTCGGGATGTTGACGCCGGCGATACGTGCCACGTGGCTTTTCCTTTCGTTGCGAGCCCGTAGTCCCAGGCCCTTTTTTCACAACTGAAGCCCGAGGCGTAGGGCCACGGGCTTTCAATCTATTCGGGGTGTCTTTTTGAACCGGGCGCGACCCGGTGCGTCAGACGATTCTCCTGCAGAGATGGCGTGATCTAAGGGGTCGAGGGCGGAGCGTCAACCCTCTGTCAAGGGCTTTTCTTCCACCCCTTGCCATCTTGTAGACATCCTCTTGCCCGTACCTTCATATGTTATGTGCCCCAGGGCGCAAGGAGCAGGTGAATTGCTTATTTCAGAGGCCATTCAGGGCCGCGACAACAACTTTAACCTGATCCGTTTTCTGGCGGCCACGGGCGTTCTGATAAGCCACGCCTATCCACTCACGCTTGGGCCCTCCGCAATCCAGCCGCTTGAGCGGATCGTGGGTGAGCCTCTGGGGCATCTTTCGGTCCTGACTTTCTTTGCGGTTTCCGGGCTTCTGATCACACAAAGCTTTGACAACTCTTCGCGCTTTTCGAGGTGGCTCGCAGCACGCGCACTTCGGATCTTTCCAGCCCTTCTTGTTGTGCTTGTGCTAACCGCGCTGATCCTTGGCACATCAGTCACGAACCTCTCCCTAGAGGAGTATTTCGGTGCCACGGATACCCTCAGCTATGTGCCAAGCAACCTGTCACTCTACTTTCTGCAACCCGCCCTGCCAGGCGTCTTTACCGAAAACCCATTTCCCGAAGCGATCAACGGGTCGCTCTGGACACTGAACCATGAGCTCACCTGCTATGCAGGCGTAGCCGCGCTGGGGCTCATCGGAGGCATTGCGTCGCGAAAGCTGGGCCTTCTGCTGCTGGCGGCGGCGACGGTTTTCACGATCCTGATTGTCGAGTTCGGAGAAGTCGCCGGGCTTCCCGGACGCATGATGGCTCTTGCCTTCCTCGCACTGCCCTTTGTCATGGGCTCTATCGTCTATTTGCTGCGAGACAGAATTCGGCTCTCGGGTTGGGCGGTCATTCCGTTGCTGGCTCTCGCATTCGCCACAACCTCGCTGCCGTTCCACCACACTGTACTTTCCATGGCGACCGTATACACGGTGTTTTATCTGGCCTATGTCCCCGCTGGCAGGGTCCGCAGATTCAACGGGCTCGGAGACTACTCCTACGGGATCTATATTTACGCCTTCCCGTTTCAGCAGCTTGGAAGCTTTCTGTTCCCCGGTATGAGCCCGGTTGAGAACATGGCATTCGCGTTGCCGCTCACACTGATCGCCGCGATCCTTTCGTGGCACCTCATCGAGGCCCCTGCCCTACGATTGAAGACCAGATATGGTCGCAGGAGCGATGAGAGTCGCGCGCAAACGACCGAACAGACACGCAACGAAAGTGCCATATCCTGAGTGCAGGATCGCTAGATCTATCTTGCCGTCTTCTGCAGCCGGATCAGCTTTTCCTCGCCAAAGCCCAGCGGGTGGGGAACTTCTTCACCCAAGGTTTCGACCCAGAGGTTCGGATCCTTGAACTCATCCAGCACAAGGCGAAGATGCCCGTCCTGCGACATGAGCCAGCCGCCGTCAACAAGGCGCGGCCAGAGATGGCCAATGCATGTCCGTGTGGAACTGGCCAGATCCACATCAAGATAAACGCCAACAAGAACATCCTCGCGCTCCGGCAAGGTCTCTTCGAAGTATCCCTTTACGAACTCACACACCTCGATCGCGCCATTGTCGGCAATGTTCTTCTCCACTTCTTCAAGGCCGCCCATATAGCTGCCTTTCGGAAACTCCACGGCCTTACCGTCAAGCGTCATGTGATCGGATTCGTCGTTTTCCGGGATGCCCTCGAAGCTGTCACAAACGATCAGCCGTCGACCGGCCAGCCTGCAGGCGATCGAAAACTTCGCCGTGCTTTCACCCTTGAAGGCCCCGCACTCCATGAACGCCCCATTGCGATCGGCGGGTGTGTCAAGGATCACGTCGACGAAATAAAGGATCTCCGACATCGTATGCGGACAATCTATGCGACGGTCAATCCGGCGAAATGTGCGGATCAGTTCCTGCTTTTGCGCCCTGCTCGCGTGTGCGTGTTCCTTGGCAACAAAGCGTGCGACGTGGCCGCGATCCCGGAACTGAAAAAGTTATCGCAACTCAGCGAACAGTGCATCGGGCAAAACACGTTTCAGAAATGCCTTCACGTGAAGCCCCGCGTCAGCCGCCGAGCGCCGCCGCAATCTCGCCGGCCACCTCGTCAATCTCGCCAAGCCCGTTCACAGGCTTCAGATTGCCCTTGGCATAGTAATAGCCGATCAGGGGCGAGGTCTGCTTGTAATAGGCCAGAAGCCGCGTCTTCAGGCTGTCCTCGTTGTCGTCCGCGCGGCGATTGAACTCCGTGCCCCCGCAATTGGTGCACTTGCCATCCGCCGGAATCGGCTTCGTCTCGTCGTTATAGACTTCGCCGCACATCCCGCAGGTTGAGCGCGCGACGATCCGCGCCACCAGCACCTCGTCCTCCACGCGCATCTCGATCACGGCATCAAGGTTTTCGCCATGCCGCTCCAAGAGCGCGCCCAGCGCATCGGCCTGGGCCAGCGTCCGCGGGAACCCGTCGAAGATGAACCCGCCACCCTTCTCGCCTTCGAGCTTTTCCTCGATCAGCCCGATGACGATCTCGTCGGTCACAAGTTCGCCCCGGTCCATGATCCCGGCCACCTTCAGGCCCATCTCCGTGCCAGAGGTCCGCGCCTCGCGCAGCATGTCGCCCGTGCTGAGCTGGATCATCCCCCGCTCGTCCACCAGCTTCCGGGCCTGGGTGCCCTTGCCGGCACCCGGAGGCCCGAGAAGTATGATATTCATCGGCGTGCTGTCCCCTTCCCTGTCTTGCCACGCCGTTTGCCGCGCAGCTGAGACTTCTCAATAAGCCCTTCATACTGATGGGCCAAGAGGTGGGACTGGATTTGTTGAACCGTATCCATGCCGACCGACACGATGATCAGGATGGACGTGCCGCCGAAATAGGCCGTGATCGCAAGGTTGCTCCGCACGACTTCCGGGATCAGGCAGACCAGCGCGAGATAGGCGGAGCCCACCACGAGGATACGGCTGACGACGTAGTCGAGGTATTCCTCGGTCTTCCGGCCCGGCCGGATACCGGGGATAAAGCCGTTCTGGTTCTTCAGGTTGTCGGCCACGTCCTCGGTCTTGAATGACACGTTCGCGGTATAGAAGTAGGTGAAGAACACGATCATCGCGGTGAAGAACACCAGGTAGGCCGGCTGGCCCGGCCCGAAATACGCAAGGATCGTCGACAGGATCGGGTTCGTCGTATTGCCCGAAAACGTGCCGATCGTCGTCGGCAGCAGAAGAAGCGACGACGCGAAGATCGCCGGAATGACGCCCGCGGGGTTCACCTTGATCGGCAGGTGGCTCGACCCGCCATCATACATCTTCATCCCCACCTGGCGGCGCGGATACTGGATATGGATCTTGCGAAGCGCGCGCTCCATGAACACCACGAAGACAAGCGTGGCCAGAAGCATCGCCGTCACCCCGATGATCACGGCAGGCGACAGCGCCCCCGAACGGCCCTGGCTGAAGAACTGCGCCAGCGCCTGCGGAAGTTCGGCGATGATGCCGACGAAGATGATCAGCGAAATGCCGTTGCCGACGCCGCGTGCGGTGATCTGCTCGCCAAGCCACATCAGGAACATCGTGCCGCCCACGAGCGTGATCACCACGGCAGCCCGGAAGAACCAGCCGGGATCGGTCGCAAGCCCGCCGGATTCAAGCGAAACGGCAAGCCCGTAGGCCTGGAACGTCGCCAGCACCACCGTGCCGTAGCGCGTGTACTGGTTCAGCTTCATCCGCCCCTGCTCGCCTTCCTTCTTCAGCTGCTGGAAGGCCGGAAGCATCGCACCCAGAAGCTGCACGATGATCGACGCGGAAATGTACGGCATGATGCCGAGGGCGAAGATGCCCATCCGGCTGATCGCGCCGCCCGTGAACATGTTCAGAACGCCGCCGAGGCCCGCGGCCGCCTGTTCCATGAACTGGCGAAGCTCGTTGCCGTCGATCCCGGGCACCGGAATATAGGTGCCGATCCGGTAGACGATCAGAAGGCCGATCGTGAAGAAGATGCGCTGTCTCAGCTCCGTGGCTTTCCCGAGGGTGCCCCAGCTGATGTTGGCCGCCATCTGCTCTGCTGCTGATGCCATGTGGTCTCTTTCGTGCAAACGCCGCCGAACCGTTTTCCGGTCGGCGGCGCTAGGAAAACTCTGTCAGGATGTAAGGGCCGTGTCCGGCGCCCACAACCTCTTATTCGGCCGCCGACGCAACTGTGACAGTCAGCGAGCCGCCCGCTTTCTCGACCGCCTCGACCGCCGATTTCGACGCGCCGGTCACGGTAAGCTGGATCTTCGCGGTGATTTCGCCCTTCGCCAGCACGCGCACACCGTCTTTCTTGCGGCGCACGAGGCCTGCTTCGACAAGCGCGTCCTCGCCGATCTCGCCGGCCTTCAGCTTCTTCTCGTCGATGAATTTCTGGATCTGGCCGAGGTTCACCACCGCGAAGGATTTGCGGTTCGGCTTGTTGAAGCCGCGCTTCGGCAGCCGCTGGTAAAGCGGCATCTGGCCGCCTTCATAGCCGTTGATCGCCACACCCGAGCGGGATTTCTGGCCCTTGATACCGCGGCCTGCGGTCTTGCCCTTGCCCGAGCCGGGGCCACGGCCCACGCGCTTGGATTTCTTGGCGGCACCCGGATTGTCCGAGAGTTCATTCAGTTTCATGTCGCTTCTCCTTGCCGGAACACCCTCCCGAAGCGATGCGGAGGGGACACGGCGTTTCTTGGTTTGATTTGGGGCCGGTTTGGCCACCGGCGGCGTATAGTGGAAGCAGTCAAACGTGGCAAGGGGCCAATGAAAGATACGGGGAAAGATACGGGCTGCGGCCTTTGTTCACGCGCCGAAAAGCCATCCCCCGGCTCAACCGGCGGCACCGGCTCCGCGCAGACCGGGCCGAAGGTCATCCATCGCCCAGGATCACGACAATTCCGTTGGCGCTCGACGCGGTTTGCGCCGCGCGCGAAGGCCGGAAAACCTGCCCTGCCCCCCGCAACGCCTCCTCGAAAGCGGTGACCCCGTCAGCAGTCACGACGACATTGCCGAACACCACGGCGTCCCCGGGCCGCAAGCCCGCCAGACCGCTCCGATAGATCGGCCGCACCTCCAGATCAGCGGGAACATAGAACAGGTGCGGTCGCTCATAATACCCATTCGACGACGGCCCATCCGTCGGGATCCAGACGTAAATCGCTCCGCCCGTCTCCATCGCAACGGCGCCGGCGTCTGCGAAGAGGCCACGCCACTCCTGATAGGGGGCGGTCTTGTCCAGAACCCGGACGCCGGCAAGCAGGACGGACAGCGCCACATAGACAATAAGCGCCGCCACCACGCCCCCTCTCAGGCGCCGCATCTCCAGCAGGTGCCCCGACACCACCGCGCCCAGAACGGCCGCCAGCGGCACCAGAACGATGAAGTTCCGCTCCGTGCTGACGGGCGTATGAAACGACAGAAGCGACGCGCCCAGAACCACGATCGCATAGGCCAGAAACACCATGGCCGGCTGCGACAGCCGCGCTCTGGGCGTCCGGATCGCCAGGCCGACAATCCCGATCACGCCCAGAACGATGAACGCAAGGTGGATATAGCCGCCGAGGTCTCTGGGCAGGCCGACGGCGAACACGCCGCGCTCCACCACCGGCACCACCGCCCGCATTGCCAAGTATAGCGACTCCACCGGCCCCGCCTCGATCCAGTGCTCCCCTCCAAGCCGGCTTCCAAGCCGGCCGAACAGCAACTGCGACACCGGCCATGCCACGAGGCAGGCAAACACGAGGCCCGGCACAACGCAGGTCCGCCAGCCCCGCGGGCCGTTCCACCACGAAAGGCTCAGAAGCGCGACGGCAAGAAGCGCACCGAAATAATGCGTCAGTCCCAGCGCGACCGCTGCCAGGGGCAGCCAGGGCGAACCGCGCAGAAGCAGGCACACCGAAAGCGTGCTGAGGCAAAGCAGCATCGCATAGGGCCGCGCTTCCTGCGCAAAGTAGAAAAACAGCGGGTGGCTGATCAGAAGGATCATCGCGATCAGGATCTGCCGATCCGGAAACCGCCCCCGGAGCGTCAGAAGGCAGGCAAGCGCCCCGCCCGCCCACAGCGCCGACAGACCGCGTGCCGCCAATTCCGACGTGCCGAAACCCTTCGTCCAGAGCGCAAGCACCGCCGGATAGAGCGGGGTGTGCACATCCTGAAAGGCAAGGCGCAGGGCCTCGCCGAAACCGGCCTGCGCAAAGGATACGGAGATCATTTCGTCAAGCCAGAACGAGTAATCGAGCGCCAGCCCGTATCCCAGACACCCAAGAAAGACGGCGAGGCACAGCGCGAAACCGGCCAGGAGGATGCGATCCACCGGCTCGGAAAGCCTCGCGCGAAAGAGAAAAGCCCCGCCGAAGCGGGGCTTGTCACGATCTTCCTGGGAGAAGGGCCTCAGCCCCGCTCCTCCACGATCTCCACCAGATGGGGGATCGAGTTCACCATTCCGCGCACCGAAGGCGTATCCTCAAGCTCGCGGGTCTTGTGCATCTTGTTAAGCCCGAGGCCGATCAGCGTCTGACGCTGCTTGGCGGGGCGGCGGATCGGCGAACCGATCTGCTTTACGACGATCGTCTTTGCCATGGGTCTCAGGCCTCCTCAGCAACCTGGGTCGACGATTCCGGCGCGTCTTCCCGCTTGGGCAGGATATCGGCCACCTTCTTGCCGCGACGCTGCGCGACCGAACGGGGCGACTGCTCTTTCTGCAGGCCGTCGATCGTGGCGCGGATCATGTTGTAGGGGTTCTGCGAACCCAGCGACTTGGCAACCACGTCCTGAACGCCCAGCATCTCGAACACGGCACGCATAGGACCACCGGCGATGATCCCGGTACCGGCGGGCGCGGTGCGCATCACCACCTTGCCGGCGCCATGACGGCCCTCGACATCGTGGTGCAGCGTGCGGCCCTCGCGCAGCGCAACGCGGATCATCTGCCGCTTCGCCTGCTCGGTCGCCTTGCGGATCGCCTCAGGCACTTCCTTGGCCTTGCCTTTGCCGAAGCCGACACGGCCACGCTGGTCGCCGACCACGACGAGTGCCGCGAAGCCGAAACGCTTGCCGCCCTTCACCGTCTTCGACACCCGGTTGATCGCCACGAGGCGGTCTGCAAATTCCGGAGCTTCCTCGCGTTCGCGGCGGTTGCCCCCTCTCGGTTCTCTGGCCATGTCAGGCCTCCTTTGATCGTGGGCGCTTGCCGCCCGGTATCTTCAACCGCAGTGCCCGTCACGGGCCCCGGTCATCGAAGGTGGGGTGAAACCCCACCCTACAGTGCGTTTGGCGTAGGGTGGGGTTTCACCCCACCATTCACCTCAAAGCTTCAGCCCCGCCTCGCGGGCTGCATCGGCAAGCGCCTTGATCTTGCCGTGGTAGATGAAGCCGCCGCGGTCGAAATAGGCTTCCTCCACGCCCGCCTTCTTGGCGCGCTCGGCGATCGCCTGGCCAACCTTGGCCGCCGCTTCGACGTTGTTCTTGCCGACGATGCCCAGATCCTTCTCGAGAGAAGAGGCCGAGGCCAGGGTCACGCCCTGCACATCGTCGATCAGCTGAACGCTGATGTTCTTGTTCGAACGGTGCACGCTCAGCCGCACGCGGCCTGCGTTCACCTTGCGAAGCTTGTTCCGGACGCGCAGGCGGCGCTTCTGGAACAGTTCCCGTTTGGAAAGTGCCATTTATCCGGTCCTTACTTCTTCTTACCTTCCTTGCGGAAGATGTATTCGTCTTTGTACTTGATGCCCTTGCCCTTGTAGGGCTCCGGCGCGCGCCACTCGCGGATATTCGCCGCGACCTGGCCCACAAGCTGCTGATCGATGCCTTCGACAACGATTTCCGTCTGCTTCGGGCAGGTGACCGTGACGCCCTGCGGCACCTCGAAGTTCACTTCGTGGCTGAGGCCGAGGTTCAGCTTCAGGGTGTTGCCCTGCATCTGGGCCCGGTAGCCGACGCCGTTGATCTCAAGCTCTTTCTTGAAACCTTCGGTCACGCCCTGAACGAGGTTCGCCACCATCGTGCGGGACATCCCCCACTGCTGGCGGGCCCGCTTCGACTTGCCGCGCGGCTCAACCGAAATGACGTTGCCGTCAACGGTGATCGACACGTCATCGGTCGCGGTGAACTCGCGTGCGCCCTTGGGGCCCTTCACCGATACGGTCTGGCCCGAGACAGAGGCTTCGACCCCCGAGGGCAGATCGACCGGCTTCTTACCAATTCGAGACATGGGGATCCCTCCTTAGAAGACCGTGCAAAGGACTTCGCCGCCGACATTGGCCGAACGCGCGGCCTGGTCGGACATGACGCCTTTCGGCGTCGAGACGATCGAAACACCGAGGCCCTGGCGAACCTGCGGAATATCCTTCACACCCATGTAAACGCGACGGCCCGGCTTGGAGACCCGCTTCAGCTCACGAATGACCGGCTCGCCTTCGTAGTACTTCAGCGAAATCTCGATCGCCGGATGGCCATCGGCCCCGGTCGTCTTTTCGTAGCCGCGGATATAGCCTTCGTCCGCCAGCACATCGAGAACCCAGGCGCGCAGTTTCGACGCCGGCGTCACGACAGTGGATTTGCCACGCATCTGCGCATTGCGGATGCGCGTCAGCATATCACCGAGAGGATCGTTCATCTCATACCCTCCTTACCAGCTCGACTTGACCATGCCGGGAACCTGGCCGCTCGAGCCGAGGTCCCGAAGCGCGATCCGCGACATCTTGAGCTTCCGGTAATAGGCGTGCGGACGCCCCGTCAGCTGGCAACGGTTGTGAAGACGGGTGGGAGACGAGTTCCGGGGCAGCTTGGCAAGCTTCAGCCGCGCCTTGAACCGCTCTTCCATCGGCTTCGATTCATCGTTTGCGATTTCCTTCAGCGCCGCGCGCTTGGCGGCATACTGCTCCACCAGCTTCTGGCGCTTCTTCTCGCGTTCGATCATTGCTTTCTTCGCCATGATCCTGATCCTTTAGCTGTTGAACGGCATGTTGAAATGCTTCAACAGCGCCTTGGCCTCCGCATCCGTGGACGCGGTGGTGGTGATTACGATGTCCATGCCCCAGACCTCGTCGACCTTGTCGAAGTCGATCTCGGGGAAGACGATGTGCTCCTTCAGCCCCATGGCATAGTTGCCGCGGCCGTCGAACGACGTTCCCGGCACGCCGCGGAAGTCACGCACGCGCGGCAGCGCGACGGTGACGAGGCGGTCGAGGAAGTCGTACATCCGGTCGCCACGCAGCGTGACCTTGGCGCCAAGCGGCATGTCCTCGCGAACGCGGAAACCGGCGATCGATTTCTTCGCCTTCGTGACGACGGCTTTCTGGCCGGCGATCGCGGTCAGGTCTTCCTGGGCCGATTTCGCTTTCTTGGAGTCCTTCACGGCCTCCGCACCGCAGCCGATGTTCAGAACGATCTTGTCCAGACGCGGGATCTGCATGTCGTTCTTGTAGCCGAACTCTTCTTTCAGAGCGGCGCGCACGGTTTCGGCGTAATGCGACTTCAGCCGCGGGGAGTAGTTCGCAGAATCCAGCATCAGATCACGTCCCCCGTGGTCTTCGCGAACCGCACCTTCTTGCCCTCTTCCATGCGGAAGCCGACGCGGGTGGGTTTGCCGTTGGAATCGACCAGCGCGAGGTTCGACAGGTCAATCGGCATCGCTTTCGGGATGCGGCCGCCCTGGCTGGCCTGGGTCTGGCGGGTGTGGCGGATGGCGATGTTGATGCCGTCCACGATGGCCTTGCCGTCCTTGGGCATCACCTGGGTGATCTCACCCTCCTTGCCCTTGTCGCGGCCGGCCAGCACGACGACCTTGTCGCCCTTTTTCAGTTTCGCAGCCATCAGAGCACCTCCGGCGCAAGCGAAATGATCTTCATGAAGTTCTTGGCGCGAAGCTCGCGCACCACCGGTCCGAAGATCCGGGTGCCGATCGGCTCGCCCGCGTTGTTGAGGATCACGGCGGCGTTCCGGTCGAAGCGGATCGCGGTGCCGTCCTCGCGGCGCACTTCCTTGGCGGTCCGGACGACGACGGCCTTGCGCACGTCACCCTTCTTCACACGGCCGCGCGGGATCGCTTCCTTGACCGACACCACGATGATGTCGCCCACAGAGGCATATTTCCGCTTCGAGCCGCCGAGGACCTTGATGCACTGAACCTTCCGGGCACCGGAATTGTCAGCGACATCCAGATTGGTCTGCATCTGGATCATGTGGTTTCTCCCGACTTCCGGGACCGCCGTGTTCGGACATTGGCCCCGGGGTTTCGATCAAACCGAAAGGTGGGTCGCTTACGCGGTGACCACCTCCCAGCGTTTCGTCTTCGAAATCGGCGCACATTCCTGAATGCGGACGCTGTCGCCGACCTTGAATTCGTTCTTCGGATCGTGCGCGCGGTACTTCTTCGACGCGCGGACGGTCTTCTTCATCATCGGATGCGTGTAACGGCGCTCGACCAGAACCGTGACGGTCTGATCGTTCTTGTCGCTGGTCACGGTGCCTTGAAGGATACGCTTCGGCATGGCTTCAGGCCTCCGACTGGGCGGCTGCGGCCGCTTTTTCGTTCAGGATGGTCTTCACCCGCGCGGTATCCCGGCGCACCTTGCGCATGCGGGCGGTGTTTTCCAGCTGATTCGTGGCCTGCTGGAAGCGCAGGTTGAAGCTTTCTTTCTTCAGATCCGCAAGCTGCGTGCGCAGCTCGTCGGGCGTCTTGTTACGCAATTCGTTGGCGTCCATCGCCATAGTCCTTTCAACAATCGCCGGAGGGCCCGATGCAGTTGCCTGCGGGTCACCCTGATTCCGGCGGAGATCCGTGGATGAGCGGGCCGTATAGGCCCTGAAAATCCACTTGGCAAGCCTTCTTCTTCAGGAAAAAGCGCCGCTATCCCCAGGCGTAGTTGAAACTCACCGAAATCCGCTCTTCCTCTGCCATGTTCATCGGCACCTCGTGCCGAAGCCAGCTTTCCCAGAGAAGCACGTCCCCCACCTCCGGCTGCACATAGACGAACTGCCGTAAACCGTCCCGCGCCTCCTTCACGCGGGGCGGCGCGGCCATCATCATCTGAAGCCGCGGGTCCTCGAACTTGATCGCGCTCGTGCCCTCCGGCATCGCCACATAGGTCGTGCCAGAGATCACCGAATGCGGGTGGATATGCGCGGTATGAATGCCGCCTTCCGGCAGGATGTTGATCCAGAGATCCTCGAGCTTCAGCGCCTTGTCGCCTAGATCGAACTGCAGATCCTTCGCAAAGGCCGCCACATGCTCGTCCAGGCACGCCTTGAGCGCGGCGAAGATCGGAAACCGCCAGGGCAGATCGGTCAGCGACGCGTAGGAGGTATAGCCGGGATACCCCTCGGCCTCGCACCAGTCCTGCCCCGCCTCGTCATCCTCGGCGATCGACAGGCACGAGGCTTCAAGCTCCCCACCCTCGATCGCCGGGCCAAGCTCGGCAAGGCGGGCACGGTAGAGCGGTGTGACGAAGAGATCGCGCAAATCAGCCATGCCCTGCGTCTACACCACTGGCAGGAAAGCGACTAGCCCGGGTGGGCGCGGCCTCTTACATCCGGGCCAGCCCCATCCCGATAAAGATCATCAGCATCAGCGCTGCGAAAAGGATCGTCACTAGCGTGATCGACAACCGCGCAAAGGCGGGCAAGCCGGTCTTGTCCATCTGCATCAGGCTCACACCCCTCGGCTTGTAGCGCAAAGCGACAATCCAGAACGGCGCCTGAAGGATGACCAGCAGAAGAAGCCAGGGATCCATCCAGTCGGGAACCCTGACGAAGCCCCAGTTGAACGCCAGCGCCGGATTGGCAAAGGCCAGGACGCAGATCGGGGCAAGCAAAGCAATGTGTTTCATATCTCTCATGACAGGACTGCATCACGCGCACTTCGTTTCGGTCAACCATGACGCGAGCCCGCCGAAACACACGTATCCCACAGCGTTGCAGCGGCGCATCAACGGAAAGCGGTGGCCTTGGCGGCCGGGATCGAAGACGCGGCCAGACCGGGTGGTACCCGACCCTGGGAGGGCGCGGCACGACGAGCGAACGGCGCGCTTTATGTCTCAAACCCGCATGAGGCTCCGCGGGAAAGCCAACGTCGCAACGCGCCCTCCCGCCCCAAAGGTCGGGCGCCGCCCGGTCTGGCCGCCCGGGCGAAACAGGAACTCAACGTTCTCTAAAAGTAGAGGTCCCGGTGCATCCCATCGTATCTGCCGGACTTGAGGCAGCATAGCTTGAAGATCTTTCCGGAACCGCAGGGGCACGGATCACGCCTGCCAAGCTTTTCCACGAGATCGACATCGCCCATGCACCAATCGGTACCCCGTCTTTACCCGGGTCTCGGACGGGTAGGATTTGCGACGCTTAGAGATCGGCTCGAAAGGATGCCCGGTCTTCGGGTTTGATGCGCTTGGCCATATCACCCTCCATCGGTTGGCAGGAGGGTCGGATTACAACCGAAACACCGGCCAAGCAAGAGAAAGCCCCCGCCGATCACCCGGCGGGGGCCCTTCAACTTTCACCGGGTGCCGGCCGCGGCGATTGCGTTGCAATCGCCTGTGCCGCACTCGATCATTGGTGTCACCAATCCTCGCGAACCACCGTCCGTGTCTTCACCGGCAGCTTCATCGCCGCCAGGCGCAGCGCCTCGCGGGCCACGCTGTCGGCCACGCCGTCGATCTCGAACATGATCCGGCCGGGCTTCACCTTCGCCGCCCAACGGTCGACGGAACCCTTACCTTTACCCATCCGCACTTCGATCGGCTTCGCGGTGATCGGCGTGTCGGGGAAGATCCGGATCCAGACCCGGCCCTGACGCTTCATGTGGCGCGTCATGGCCCGGCGGGCGGCTTCGATCTGGCGCGCGGTGACGCGCTCGGGCTCCACCGCTTTCAGGCCGTAGGTGCCGAAGTTCAGGGTCGAGCCGCCTTTGGCCTCGCCCCGGATCCGGCCCTTGTGCATCTTCCGGAATTTCGTGCGCTTTGGTTGCAGCATCTTACTTGCTCCTTAATTCCGGCGGCCGCCGCCACCCGCACCGCGGGGGGCCGGACCGTCCTGAAGCTCCTGCTGGCGACGGTCACGGGCACTGGGATCGTGCTCCATGATCTCGCCTTTGAAGATCCAGACCTTGATGCCGATGATGCCATAGGGCGTCATCGCTTCGGCCAGGGCGTAATCGATATCGGCGCGCAGGGTGTGAAGCGGCACGCGGCCCTCGCGGTACCATTCGGTCCGCGCGATTTCCGCGCCGCCCAGACGGCCCGCCACGTTCACACGGATGCCGAGGGCCCCCATGCGCATCGCGTTCTGCACCGCCCGCTTCATCGCGCGGCGGAAGCTGACCCGGCGCTCCAGCTGCTGGGCGATGCTCTCGGCCACCAGCTGCGCGTCAAGCTCGGGCTTCCGAACCTCGACGATGTTGAGGTGCAGTTCGCTGTCGGTCATCGCGGCCAGCTTCTTGCGGAGAACTTCGATATCCGCGCCTTTCTTGCCGATGATGACGCCGGGGCGCGCGGTGTGGATCGTGACCCGGCACTTCTTGTGCGGGCGCTCGATGATCACCTTCGAAACACCGGCCTGCTTGCATTCTTCCTTGATGAACTCGCGGATTTTCACGTCTTCCAGAAGAAGATCGCCGTAATCCTTCGTGTCCGCGTACCAGCGGCTGTCCCAGGTGCGGTTGACCTGAAGGCGCATGCCGATCGGATTGACTTTCTGACCCATCAGGCCTGCTCCTCAACTTGACGCACCTTGATCGTGAGTTCCGAGAACGGCTTGTTGATCCGGCCGAAGCGGCCGCGTGCGCGCGGCTTGCCGCGCTTCATCACAAGGTTCTTGCCGACCCAGGCCTCGGCCACGATCAGCTCGTCCACGT
This sequence comes from Ovoidimarina sediminis, assembly GCF_032586175.1. Classification (NCBI taxonomy): domain Bacteria; kingdom Pseudomonadati; phylum Pseudomonadota; class Alphaproteobacteria; order Rhodobacterales; family Roseobacteraceae; genus Ovoidimarina; species Ovoidimarina sediminis. The sequence continues at coordinate 4,451 of NZ_JAWHTE010000033.1, read as the reverse complement.
CCAGGTTGTGGTTGTTCTCGGCATTCGCGATGGCCGACTGAAGGCATTTCTTCACGTCTTCCGCGATCCGCTTCTTCGAGAAGGTGAGGTCGCTCAGCGCCTTGTCCACCTTCTTGCCGCGGATCATCGCAGCCACGAGGTTCAGCTTCTGGGGCGAGGTGCGCAGCATGCGCGCTTTCGCCATCGCTTCGTTCTCCGCCACGCGGCGGGGATTCTTATCCTTGCCCATGGCTTACTTCCTCTTCGCTTTCTTGTCGGCGGCGTGCCCGTAATAGGTCCGCGTCGGGCTGTATTCGCCGAACTTCTGGCCGATCATGTCTTCCGACACCGAAACGGGAATGTGCTTCTGCCCGTTATAGACGCCGAAGGTGAGGCCCACGAACTGGGGCAGGATGGTGGAGCGGCGCGACCAGATCTTGATCACGTCGTTGCGGCCCGACTCGCGGGCCTTCTCGGCCTTTTTGAGGACGTAGGAGTCGACAAAGGGGCCTTTCCAAACAGAGCGTGCCATGTCTTAGCGGCCCTTCTTCCTGGCGTGACGCGAGCGGATGATCAGCTTCGACGACGCCTTGTTCTTGTTGCGGGTGCGCGCACCCTTCGTCGGCTTGCCCCAGGGCGTCACCGGGTGGCGGCCACCCGAGGTCCGGCCCTCACCGCCACCATGCGGGTGGTCGATCGGGTTCATGACGACGCCGCGCACGCTCGGCCGCTTGCCGAGGTTGCGGTTGCGGCCCGCCTTGCCGAGGTTCTGGTTCGAGTTGTCGGGGTTCGACACGGCGCCGACCGTGGCCATGCACTCCTGGCGCACCATGCGAAGCTCGCCCGACGACAGCCGGATCTGCGCATAACCGCCATCACGGCCGACGAACTGGGCATAGGTGCCCGCGGCGCGTGCGATCTGGCCGCCCTTGCCGGGCTTCATCTCGATGTTGTGGACGATCGTGCCGATCGGCATGCCCGAGAACGGCATCGCGTTGCCGGGTTTCACGTCGACCTTTTCGCCCGAAATGATCTTGTCGCCCACCGCCAGACGCTGGGGGGCGAGAATATAGGCCTGCTCGCCATCCTGGTACTGGATGAGCGCGATGAAGGCGGTCCGGTTCGGGTCATATTCAATGCGCGCGACGACCGCTTCCATGTCGTGCTTGGTGCGCTTGAAGTCGACGATACGATAAAGACGCTTCGCCCCGCCGCCCTTGCGGCGCATCGTGATCCGTCCGGTGTTGTTCCGGCCACCGTTCTTGGTCAAACCCTCGGTGAGGGCTTTGACCGGACGGCCTTTCCAAAGCTCCGAACGGTCGATCAGAACCAGCCCGCGCTGGCCAGGCGTCGTCGGTTTGTACGACTTGAGTGCCATGCTTTCTGTCTTCCGTTTGCTTCGCGCCGGGTGGAAACCCGGCTTTTCTGTTTAGGAGGCCCCTTCCGGGTCCCCGGGTAGAAATGGGCAAAGCCCAAAAATCAGCACCCCGGACGAATCCGGGGTGGCTGGTGTGGGGCGTATAAGGGAATGGGGATTGGGTGGCAAGGGAGTTGATCTGCCGACAGCGCCAAATTCGCAGGCAATGGCAACGAACCTGCCGCACCACGCTATTCCACCGACCGCGGCGCGGTTTCCCCCCACCTGCTCACGCCCCCCCCCGTAGGCCGGGCTTCAGCCCGGCACCCCACCCCGCTTCCACGCATCACCGGCGGCAGGCCCCCTTCAGCCGTCCATCACGATATCCGCCCCAACCTTGACTCCCCTCCGCCACCACAGGCACTCTTCTGCCCGTAGTGCAACAAGCGGTGTCCCGACGTCCGATGGCCTTTTCCCGATCCCCCGCCCTTCTCGCCGCCTGCGCCTCCCTCGCCGTCCCGCTTCTCCTGCTCACGGCACATCCCGCCGGGGCCCAGGCCGCCTGCCTCAAGAAGGTCGATGTCGGCGAAGGCGCCAATGTCCTGCTCCAGAACGTCTGCAACCGGGGTGTCGTCTTCTCCTACCATGGCGGCAACTCCCAGTGCCGCTTCGGTGCGGGCGGCAAGCGCTATCCCTGCCAGGATCGGGTCTCCGCAGGGCGCTCCACCCGGATCAGCGTCGTCCAGGGCGCGGGCCGCATCAACTGGACGGCCTGCTATTACGACGAATGGGCCGGCGGCCGCTGCCGGCTCGAGTAACCACCAGTTCGAACAAAGCCCAAAACGAAAAAGGGCGCGCCAGCCGGCGCACCCTCATCCCGTCCGAATGACGCCCGGGCTCAGAGGCCCGTGGTCACGTCGATCGTGTTGCCCTCTTCGAGCGTCACGTAAGCCTTCTTCACGTCGGCCCGGCGGCCCTTCTGGCCGCGGAACCGCTTGACCTTGCCTTTCGAGATCGTCGTGTTCACGGCCTTCACCTTGACGCCGAACAGCGCCTCGACCGCATCCTTGATCTCGGGCTTGGTGGAGCCCATCGCAACTTCGAAGACAACCGCGCCGTTTTCCGAGGCCATGGTGGCCTTCTCGGTGATGATCGGCTTGCGGATCACATCGTACTGTTCCGGCTTCGCACTCATTTCAGTCGAGCCTCCAGAGCTTCGACACCCGCCTTCGTGATCACCAGCGTGTCACGCTTGAGGATGTCATAGACATTGGCGCCCTGGCTCGGCAGCACATCGAGGCCCTCGATGTTCGCCGCCGCACGGGCGAAGTTCTCGTTGATCTCGGCGCCGTCGATGATCAGCGCGCGCTTCCAGCCGAGGTCCCGCACCTGCTTGGCAAGCGCCCCCGTCTTCGGCTCCTTCGCCTCCGCGGCGTCGAGAATGACGATCTCGCCCGCCTTCGCCTTCGCCGAAAGCGCGTGCTTCAGGCCCAGCTTGCGGAACTTCTTCGTCAGGTCGTGCGCGTGGCTCCGGGGCGTCGGGCCCTTGTAGACGCCACCCTTGCGGAAGATCGGCGCGTTCCGGTCGCCGTGGCGTGCGCCGCCGGTGCCCTTCTGGCGATAGATCTTCTTGGTGGAATAGCTCGTCTCGGAGCGCGTCTTCACCTTGTGCGTGCCGGACTGCGCCTTGTTGCGCTGCCAGCGGACGACGCGGTGCAGAATGTCGGCGCGGGGCTCGAGGCCGAAGATGTCGTCCCCGAGATCGACCGAACCGGCCTTGCCGCCGTCCAGCTTGATCACGTCGAATTTCATTCTTCACCGTCCTTCTTCTCGGCCTCGGGGGCGTCGCCACCCTCGGCATCCTTGTCCGCGGCGATCTCGGCCTCGGCCTCCTTCAGCGCGGCCTCTTCGGCTGCGGCCTGCTCGGCGGCCAGGCGTTCCGCTTCCGCCTCGGCCTCGGCGGCGGCGGCCGCTGCGGCTTCCTCGGCGGCCTTCGCGGCAGCTTCGGCATCCGATTTCAGCGCGGCGGGCAGAATCACGTTTTCCGGAACCGGCTTCTTCACCGCGTCCTTCAGCGTCACCCAGCCACCTTTCGATCCGGGCACGGCGCCCTTGACCATGATCAGGCCACGGTCGGCATCGGTGCGCACGACCTGCAGGTTCTGCGTGGTCACCCGCGCGGCCCCCATGTGGCCGGCCATCTTCTTGCCCTTGAACACGCGGCCCGGGTCCTGACACTGGCCCGTGGAGCCGTGCGAGCGGTGGCTGATCGACACACCGTGCGACGCGCGCAGGCCGCCGAAGTTGTGCCGCTTCATCGCACCGGCAAAACCCTTACCGATCGAAACGCCCGTCACATCGACGTACTGGCCTTCGAAATAGTGGTTCGCGGTGATCTCTTCGCCCACTTCGATCAGGTTTTCCGGGTCCACCCGGAATTCCGCGATCTTCCGCTTCGGCTCAACCTTCGCGGCGGCGAAATGGCCACGCATGGCCTTCGAGGTCCGCTTGGCCTTGGCCGAACCGGCGCCCAGCTGAACGGCCGAATAGCCGTCAAGTTCCGGGGTCCGCTTCGCCACGACCTGCAGCTTGTCGAGCTGCAGAACCGTCACCGGCACCTGCTTGCCGTCTTCCTGGAAGATCCGGGTCATCCCGACCTTCTTTGCAATCACGCCCGAGCGCAACATGGCTGTCACCTCCTCAGACCTTGATTTCGACGTCGACACCGGCGGCCAGGTCGAGCTTCATCAGCGCGTCCACGGTCTGCGGCGTCGGATCGACGATGTCGAGAAGACGCTTGTGCGTCCGGATCTCGAACTGGTCGCGCGATTTCTTGTCGATATGCGGACCACGGAGAACCGTGAACTTCTCGATGTTGTTCGGCAGCGGAATGGGGCCGCGCACGGTGGCGCCGGTCCGCTTGGCGGTGTTCACGATTTCCTGCGTGCTTGCGTCAAGCACGCGGTAATCGAAGGCCTTGAGCCTGATCCGGATGTTCTGGCTGGCAATCGCCATGAGATGAGCCTTTCACGTTGAGAGGTGAACCCCGGATCGGATCCGGCGCCCACGTCGAACTTCGTTTTTCCTATCGTGGGCCGGGCGGATGCCCGGCCTA
>NZ_JAWHTE010000032.1:0-49097 GCF_032586175.1 Ovoidimarina sediminis | reverse complement strand
GTGGCGGAGTGTGGGTTAACCCGGACCAAATCATAATCCGCGTGTCGGGGGTTCAAGTCCCTCCTCCGCTACCAAAATCTCCGAATAATTTCAGATGGATATGATGAATCAAGGTCCGCACTTGAGCGTCATCTACTGTCGTGGGTGACAATTTGGGTGACAGCTGACGGATTCTGGCTCGAGCAAGTGTCCATTTGCGCCGCCTCAGCTACTAAACGGAAGAACGACTGCTAAGCACCGCAAAGCAGCCATGGTCCAATATCGGGTGGATGTCCGAGAAGCGGACACCGGACATTCATAGCCCATATCCGCTTCCACAATTTCGGCCTTACGAAACTGGAATCCAGATTTCGACCTTTCCGCGGCCAGTAAGGGGATCGAATCTGCGATCGTATCTTTCGAAGTCCGGGCTTTTTTCGGGTTCCAGACCGAGGTCCGGCAGGCTCTTGTTCCATATGGTGTAAACGGTCTTTGGTAAGTCCGAGATATGTCCAATGTGATTGAAAACTGCGTAACGCCCACCTGGAACATCGACATGATCCATGCCATCTGTCCGCCCCCGCGCCTGGACGCCTGCTACGTAGCGAAACCGACCCGTTTCGTCCGCGTCACAGCAAACGCCATATGCCGCGCCTGCCTCTGCATTCTGAACGTCGCCTTCCCTAGCATTGAACGACCGCCAAAGTGCCGGAATAGCACTTGTGTTTTCGAAACTGCATTGGGCACTCAATCCGACGACTCGAAAAGCCTTTTGATCTCGTATCTCGGGCTTCGGTACATTTACGATCATATCATTGTCCATCTTCAGTGGCTCCATGAGGCATAGCGTTGAAATGGAACGCCCATCGCGTGCACTGCTTGGCAGTACGCCGAAGTAGGTCGCGAAGGCGCGTGTGAACGCTTCGTGTGATGCGTAACCTGACTTGATCGCGATACTGAGGATGGCCTCGTCGCTGTAGGCGATGGCCTTAGCGGCAATGGAGAGACGCCGCCTGCGTACATATGTCATGATCGACATCCCCGTACCCTGGTGAAAAGCGCGGCACATATGAAAGACGCTGACCGCGCACGTTTCGGCGAGCAAATCAAGGGTGATCGTCTCACCCAAACTGGTTTCTATCTGCCAAATTATCCTGTCGAGCAAAGCCACGACGATCTCCGTCCGTTCACCACGAGATCATCCGACATAAAGAAGCACCGCGCTTGATCGCAATTGCCGTTCTTCTGAGAAGCAATGCGTGCGTATCGCAGGATCGACCGCTTCGGGCTCTTCCCGGTCATCTGAGGGATTTGGTCGGATGACCGCTGCCGCGAGTTGAGCGGTCATCCGGGGCCGTCGAAACGCGGTTTCAGGCCCGAACGTCCACTTCTACCGACAGCAGACATTCCCAAGATCAGGCTCGATGTCCGAGGTGCGGACGAAGCTGCCACTCAAAATTGCGGTGACTGAGATACCGGAGCCAGCAAACTGAAGAAAGTCTTCAATTGCGGCTTAAGCCCGATGTATCGGAGAGAGTGTGCTCCGGAAGTTATCTCCCAACTTTTGCCAATTTCTCAAGATAGGAGTTGCTACAAGCAGCTGACAAAGTTGAGCAAACTAGCAAGAAGGCAAGAGCCATTTCAAATGGCATCCCACGATTCTCGAGCGCCTGCGAGACCATTCCTCTCGTTCAGAACAGCAACGCCTTGGAGAGTGCGATTTGCATGTCTTGCACTTCTTATTGCAGCAGCCTGCAACACAACGTCCGTTGACAGCAGTTCCACAACAATTGCCCCGTCGATTAGCAAACGCACCGATACCACGACCGACATTCATCGAGAGAACAACTCTCTCCCGAGCCTGATCAGGCTACAAGCACACCACACCGAGGCGGGCAACTTCGACAGAGATGGTCAGTTGGAATTCGTCTCAACGGTCAGCCCGCCAGAGTACAACAGATTGGTTTGGGGGCCAGAACAGAACCATGAGGATGCCTACGCGGCATGGAAAAGCGCCGGGTGGAAGGATGCGATCTTCTTCACGGATTCGCAGGGTCGCAGCCTTTCAAAGCGGATAGTTCATTCCGAAGGCTTCTGCCTCCACGCCTCCACTCTTGTCCCTGCCAACTTTAACAATGATGGCATCGATGATGTCGCGGTCCTTTGCCACGGTTTCGATGCCAAACCATTTCCAGGGGAGCACTCTTTTGTTCTCCTCAGCCAATCTGATGGCTCATTTCTCAGCAAGAGGCTCACTTCCCGAACAGGGTTCTTCCACGGTGGTTCTGTAATGGACGTTAACGGTGACTCTCACCTCGACATCCTCGCATTAAATTCTTTTGATGGGTCAACGGTCGCGTACTTTGGCGACGGGGCCGGTGGATTCCCAAAATCTCGAAAGCTGATCAGTACAGGTGTCTGGCAGCATGCCATATCATCGTTTGATTTTGACAATGACGGCGACGGTGACCTGATTATCGGCGGCAACGAGTATGGTGGCGGCGACACCAGCCAAGACCTACCGACCAGGATTTATCTGAACAACGGCTCAGGCAGGTTCAGTAAGGGCAACTCTGTGACAATACCGGGCGTCAGAGGGTATGAAACGGTTCTGGACTTCGTGGTATCCGGCGAGACTTTGTTCGTGCTCAGAACCAATAGGCAGTACAGGGGTGGAGCTATACAGAAGGTCGACATGAACACCATGCAGCAGACCGGGCTCTACACTAGGTCCGATGCACCTCACCCAAATCGCCTTCGGCCTGTTCAACCAAGAAACGGACAGCCCACATTTAGTGATCTTTCTACAAGCCGTCGCCACTTTGACTTCAGCGTCGGTGCAAAAAATCAGGTTCTGTTTCTGAATTGATCTCGTGAGATTAGAAGCTCATAGCGGGACCCAATACGATTCACATCAGACTTCCGCTTCGGGCTGATTGTGTTGAAGAAGTCGGGTTGAGAGCCGCGAACAGATCGCGATAGCGCGTAACTGGGCCTGTCGCTCAGGCCGTCACCGGGGTGGCGGGGATCAGCTTCGCGAGTTTCCGGAGGTTCTGAGCGGTTGCAGCGAGTAGGAACTCGTCTCTGGCGCCGTTTGGTCCGCGGAGGCGTAGCCGGTCGAGCCGGAGAATGCGTTTCAGATGGGCGAAGAGCATCTCGACTTTCTTTCGTCGTCGGCTGGCATCCACATAGGCGTCCGTCGTCACGATGCGGCGAGCTGCGTCTCTTGCGGCCTCGTGGAGATGGCGGGAGATCTTCCTGGTTGGCTGGTTCGGGGTGCACTGTTCCTTGAGCGCGCAGGCCGAACAGTCCTGCTTGCGAGCGAAGTACTTCCGGAAGCCGTCCTTGCCGACCCCGTCGCGGGGCGTCTTCATCTGGCGCCAGGGTCCTGTCAGAAGAACTTGGCTTGAGCCGGGGCAGGGCGTTCTCGTAGCCTTCCTGCATGACCAAGCGCGCCCCATTCAAGTACTTCAAGACCAGTCCCGAGATCATCCGTCTCGCGGTGATGCTCTACGTCCGGTTTCGGCTTTCGCTTCGCAACGTCGAAGATCTTCTGCATGAGCGGGGTATCGATGTCAGCCACGAGACAGTGCGCTACTGGTGGCATCGCTTTGGTCCGTTGTTCGCGTCGGAGATCCGAAAACGACGGATCGAAGGTATGCAGTCCAGCCGTTGGAAATGGCATCTCGACGAGATCTTCGTGAAGATCAACGGCGAGCGTTACTACCTATGGCGGGCCGTGGATCACGAGGGCGAGGTTCTCGAGAGCTTCGTGACAAAGAGCCGTGATAAGAAGGCTGCGTTGAAATTCTTAAGGAAAGCAATGCGCAAGCACGGCCAGCCGGTGGCGGTTGTGACGGATAAGCTTCGGTCCTACGGGGCGGCTTTGAAGGAACTTGGTGCCGCCGATCGCCAGGAGACGGGAAGGTGGGTCAACAACCGGGCGGAGAATTCGCATCTTCCATTCCGACGACGCGAGCGGGCGATGCTTCGGTTCCGGCGGATGCGAAGTCTGCAGAAGTTCGCCGCCGTCCATGCCTCTGTCTCAAACCACTTCAACCAGGAACGCAGCCTCTCCAGCAGACCGCACTTCAAGGCCAACCGAGCTGCCGCTCTGATCGAGTGGCGCAGTCTCTGCGCGGCATAAGGGTCAGTGGGGCTGTCCTAGCAGAGACTGGTTCGCATTCGTCTGACAGCACCGAGCCAACAAAAAGCTCGTTCTAGCAATGATAATCGCGATTCCGGTCCCAGATTTCGGATCCGGCTTCTTCCAAGCGGCCCTTTCCTAGGCCATTCGAGATTGCCTTGCGGCTTCCTTGCCGGCGATGCCTCCAAGTGCGACGGCTGCAAGAAGACCATTTCCGGACAGGTATCCGCTGTCCGCCTTACCCGAGACCCCGACCGCAGCGCCGCCGGCGGCGTAGAGGTTGGGTATGGTATCGCCCAAACGGAGGCGCACCCGGGCTGCCGCGTCGACATCGAGCCCTCCCTGAGTGTGAAACAGAGCGCCGGTCACCCGGACCGCGTGAAAAGGGGGGGCCATCGGTATTTTCCCGAAGCGACGGCCGAAGGTATCCGTTCCGCCCCAGGGAATGGTCTCCAGCGTCTCGCGAAGGACGGCCTCGGGGAGATCGCATGCATCAGCCAGTGTGGCGATATCCCCGGCGGTGCGGATCGCTCCCGCAGCTTCCGCGTCCTTGAAATCCTGGAACTGGCGCGCAACCTTCGCAATCCGCTGATCGAAGATCGTCCAGGCAATTCCTCCCGGTTGGGCAAGGACAGAACGGGCCGCCTCGGAGTAACCATTGCTCTCGTCCCAAAACCGACGACCCTCGGTGTTCACTTGGACCCCACCCTCGGTAATCGTGGCCCAAGTGATCAAGATCCCGTGCGGATGGGCGACGTTGCCATGGCCCTGATAGGCACCAAGATGGCACGTCGCGGCCCCCAGCTCTTCGCCCCAGATTATCGCGTCTCCCTTGTTTCCATCGTGGCCGAACCAGACTGCGTCTTCGATTTCTGGCATGTGTTGGGCCACCATATCGCGGTTTCCGCCGAAGCCATTACAGGCAAGGATCAGTGCTTCGCACCCGATCCGTTCCTTACCGTCCGGGCCCTCGATCTCGCATCCCATGATGCGACCGTCCTCGACAAAGAGCCTTGTCGCGCGCCGGTGACAGACGATGTCGATCCCATGAGCTTCGCAGCTTGCACGAAGCCGGTCGATCAACTCGCGTCCCGATCTCGTGGGAAGCCCGTGCATACGCCTCCGGGAATGACCGGGATAGTCGAAATCCGTGACGACCGAGAACGGCAGCGCAAAGGCATCGGCAAGCCATTCAAGCGTTTGCGGAATGGCCGTCGTCAGCCGCCGGACCATCGCCTCGTCGTTCTCGCCGCTTGCCTTGGATTGGATATCCACCGCGAAAAACTCCGGGCTGTCATCGATTCCCGCCTCGCGCTGAAACCGTGTGCCCGCCGCCGGGATCAGGCCTGCCGACAATGCGGTCGAGCCGGACGGGACCGGATCGGCCTCGATCACAAGCACCTCGCCACCTTCCTGGCTGGCAGCCAGGGCGGCGACCAATCCGGCGGCTCCGGCGCCGATGATGATGATCGGGACCTCAAGGTCGAAACCCGTTCGGGGTGTTCTGTCCACGCGCAGTTTCAACCGGACGTTCAGCCTTCGTAGCGCTTGCCGCGAGCCAGCATGTCGGACGTCCCGATCGTCTTGTTCAGGCCGTCGAAATCGAACATCCGGCCCGAGAACGGGCGATTGCTGCCGTTTTCCCGGAGGCTCACATAGTACTCGCCAGCGGTTTTTGCCAATGCGCGTACAATGCCGCCGGGGAAGATCACAATGGAGAAGCCCAGGCTCTCGAGATCCGCTGCCGATTGCACGGGCGTCGCGCCACCTTCGACCATGTTCGCCAGAAGGGGCACCCGATCCCGAAAATGCTCTGCGGCACGGGCAAGCTCCTGGCCGGAGCGCGGCGCCTCGATGAAAAGCACGTCGGCACCCGCCGAGACATAGGTTTCGGCTCTTTCAAGAGCGCGCCCGAACCCCTCGACGCCGATTGCGTCCGTTCGCGCGATGATCAGCGTCTCGTCCGACATGCGGGCGTCCGCCATGGCAGCGATCTTGCCCGCCATCTCGCTTTCGGTGATCAGCGATTTGTCGGACAGATGGCCGCACCGCTTGGGAAAAGTCTGGTCTTCCACCTGAAGCGCCGAGGCACCCGCACGTTCGTAGAGCCTCATGGTTCTCTGAGCGTTGAGAGCGTTTCCGAAGCCGGTATCGGCATCGATGATTACGGGCAGGGATACGCGGTCGCGAACGAGCGTCATCGTATCGGCCATCTCGGTGACCGAAGTCAGCCCGATATCAGGGCGGCCCAACCGGGTATAGGCCACCGCCGCGCCCGACAGATAGAGAGCCTCGAAGCCGGCATCCGCGGCGAGGGCGGCTGTCAGTCCGTCATAAACTCCGGGCGCGACGAGGATTTCCTCAGATCGGAGGCGTACCCTCAGCGTCATGACAATTGCTCCAGCATCTCCTCGCAAGTCACGATCGGTGTAATTGAGCCGAGCGATACAAGCGTTGCGTCATGCACTTTCGGATCGAAGGCGGCGCAGCCATCGGAGAGAAGAATGGTGTGAATATTCCTGAGATGCGCATCGCGGACGGTGCTTGCCACGCCACCATTCGTAACGATCCCGCCGATGATCAGAGTGTCTATCCCCAGCGCCTTGAGGATGTATTCCAACCGGGTCTGGTAGAATGCGGAATAGGCAACCTTCTCGATCGTGTAGTCCGCCGGCGCCAGATCTTCGACGAGAGCGTGGCCAAAGGCGCCGGGCGCAAAATCGCCCCTTCCGAGGAAGGGGCGCAGTTTCTTGAGGTGTGGTGCGATCAACGGCTCGCCCCCAGGCCCGGGAACGAGCGTGAACTGCGCGCTGACAAATGTGCCGCCCCGCGATCTCAACCGGTCGACGATTGGTCGGATCCGCGCGGGCAAGGCGGTGATCAGTTCCGAGGTCTGGCCGGCTCGCCCATAGGCGCCCTTCGCGTGCAGGAAGTCATTCTGCAGGTCGATCGTCAGGAGCGCCGTCCGTGCGGGGTCAAGTTCATCCATTTCAGACCTCTTCCGGCATGATGATGGTGTTGCCAAAGTCATCAACCCCCGCCCTTAGCCCGGGGTCGACGAGAACGGTGGTATCGGGTTGAACGAGTATCGCGGGTCCCTCGATTTTCGCGCCCACGGGAAGCGAAAGGCGATCGTAGATCGCCGTCTCGTACCAGCGGTCTCCGAAATGGACGCGGCGCGTTCCAATGCGCGCATCCTCCACACTTCCGCCAATCGGTGCGAGGGTCTTCAGATCAAACTTGGGCCGCCTGCCGATCACCGATGTCCGCAGGTTCATGACCCTTCTCTGGCCATTCTTCAGCAGACGGCCGTAGGTGGAATGATATGCCGCGTCGAAAGCCGCCTCGATACCGGCCACGGTCGGTGCGGCAACGCGCCTGCCCTCGACATCGAGAGACAGCGGAACCGAAACTGTATGCGTCTGCCCGACATAGGCCATGTCGAGCTCGACAAGGATGTCCCGCGCCTCGAACTTCGAGGCGGCCTGATCCAGCAGGGTGTGCCCTTCGTCGACGTGCGACTGCATGATCTCCGCCACGTGATCGATATCGAGCGCCGAGGTCATTGCGTTGATCGTCTGCACGAAATCCTGCCGCATATCCGCGATTACGCAGCCCATCGCGCTGGTGACGCCGGGGTAACGCGGCACGATCGCTCGGCCGATGCCGACCTCTTTAAGCATGGCGCCTGTATGCAGAGCTCCGCCGCCCCCAAAGGGCATGAACGCGAAACGCTTCGGGTCGAACCCTCGCTCGATGCTTACCAGCCGGATCGCGCCGGCCATGCGTGAGTTCGCCACGGTGAGAATGGCCTCCGCAGCCTGCATGGTGGACAGACCCAACCTCTCGCCAACATGCAGGTCGATGGCGCGCGACGCAGCATCGACGTCGAGGCGCTCCAGCTTGCCGCCCATCGGGTTTTCGGGATCGATCCGCCCAAGGACGACGTTTGCATCCGTGACCGTCGGCCGATCGTTGCCCAGGCCGTAGGCCACCGGCCCCGGCGACGAACCTGCGCTCTCGGGGCCAATGTTGAGCAGGCCTCCCTTGTCGACCCAGGCGATTGAACCGCCGCCGGCGCCGATTGTCGTGATTTCGATCATGGGTGTGCGGACGACCATGCCGAAGTCGATGGAAGTCTGCGGGGACAGCATGGACTGGCCGTCGGCGATGAGCGCCACGTCGAAGCTCGTCCCGCCCATATCGCCGGTGATCACGTTCTCGAAGCCGGCCGTCTTTGCAATATGTCCGGCCGCCATCACTCCTGCGGCCGGACCGCTTAGCGCAGTTCGGATCGGGAACCTGCATGCCAGGTCGGTGCCCATCACCCCACCGTTTGACTGGACGATCAGGAACTCGCCCCCGAAGCCCCCTGCTTCCAGAGCCGCATCGAGCCGATCGATATATCCTGAGACCTCCGGCTGGAGATACGCGTTCAGGGCAGTGGTGGAGAAACGTTCGAATTCACGGATCTCCGGCAGAATTTCGGATGAACCGCTGACATGAGGGTTCGGCCAGATTTCCCGAACCCTGGCCAGCGCCCTTACCTCGTTCTCCGGGTTGGCGTAGGCGTTGGCGAAAAGGACTGCGACGGCAGAGCATCCTCGCTCGACAAGGAGGTGTGCCGCCCTTCTGACTTCGTCGAGGTCGACCGGCGTGCGGATCGTCCCGTCGGCAAGGGTGCGTTCCGGAACCTCCAGCCTGAGGTCGCGCGGCACGACGGGTTGGAAATCACCACGAAGTCCCCAGGTCCGGGGGCGGTCGCGGCGGCGCATTTCCAGAACATCGCGGAGCCCGGCAGTGGTGATCACGCCAACCCTCGCGCCCTTTCTCTCCAGAAGTGCGTTGGTCCCAGCCGTCGTGCCATGGACCACGACACCCACGTCAGAAAGGTCCTCTACCCGTGCCCCGATGCCATCAAGAAAACCGCCAGACTGATCGGGTCGCGTTGTCGGCACCTTTGCGACCTCGGCAACCCCCCGGTCCTCGTCCAGAACGAAGACGTCCGTGAACGTGCCACCCACGTCTACTCCGACCATCTTCGTCATTTCGAGGCATCCTTCCACGCCGCGCCGAATTTCTCGGTGGCGACCTCCGGCGTCAGGTAACCTTCGGCAACGTCATACGCCACCTGCTCCGGCGCGCGGCCCGACGGTTCGCCATAGCCACCGCCACCCGGCGTTTCGAGACGAACGGCCTGACCCTTCTTCAGCTTGATCCCAAGCATCTTCGAGGTGAGGGGAGGCCGATGCCAGCCGTCGTCCTGCTCGAAGGAGAACTCGTTCATCGCGCCCGGCTCCCCGCCGGCGACACCCTGAGGAGGAAAACGCCCTCTTTCTCCGAACAGAAATGCCTCTGCACCTTCTTCGAGAAGTTCAATTTCATAGACTGCCCCCAGGCCGCCCCGATGTGTCCCGGCTCCTGCGCTGTCTGGCCTCAGCGCCCATTGCCGGAACATGACGGGATAGGCCGCCTCAAGGATTTCCATCGGCGGAATGGTGGCCGTTGAAATGGGTGCGTTTCCATGGTTCAGGCCGTCGCTTTCCGCGCTTCCGCCATGACCTCCGCCGTAGAAGCTGAACATCACCCAGGGCTGGCCGTTCGCGCGCTTTCCCGCAATGGATAGCGCATTGATCGTGCCATAGGCATTGGCGACCACGCGCTCCGGTGTTGCCTGCGCCGCCGCTGAGAATATCACATCGATCATTCTGAGGATCGTCTCTGTGTAGCCGCCGACCGGAGCCGGGAATTCTGCGGCAAGAAGTGATCCCTTCGGTACTTTTACATCGATCGGACGCATAACCCCTGCGTTCGCCGGCAAGTCCGGGAAGATGTGCTTGATGGCCACATATGCCGTCGCGACGGCCGTCGGCAGTGCGATGTTCACGGGGCCGGCCGTGACCGGCGCCGTCCCCTCAAAGTCGAGGGTCATCCGATCGCCGCTTATCTCGATTGCGACATGTATCGGGAGGGCCTCGTCCGTAATGCCGTCATTGTCGAGGTAATCCACCGCCTCCCAACGCCCATCGGGCAGGCCCTCCAACTCTGATCTCATCAGAGCCTCGGCCCGATCGCCCAGCGCGTCGAGAGCGCCCCGGACGGTCGCGGCCCCGTATTCGTCGATCAGTTCGTCGAGGCGTTTCACTCCGAGATCCAATGCCCCGAGCTGGCCATTCAGGTCTCCCATCGCCGACTGCGGGAGGCGGGTGTTGCGCATAAGGATGTCGATGATGTCCTGGTTCACCTCTCCGCCGCGGACAAGTTTGACGGGTGGCAGGACGAAGGCTTCCTGAAACGCCTCGGTGGCGGAAGGATTGTAGTTGCCCGGCACAGCACCACCGACATCGTGCCAGTGGCCCACGCTCGCAAGATAGCAGAACAGCTCTCCATCCCGAAAATACGGGCGGACGAGGCGCATGTCGGACAGGTGCGTTCCGCCCATATGGGCGTCGTTGAAGATGTAGATGTCGCCTTCGGCGAGATCTCCCGCCTCAGCGGCCTTGTCGATCACCGCCTTCACGGCAAACGACATGACGCCGACGAAAATGGGCAGCCCCGATTTGCCCTGCACAAGCGTGTCTCCGGTCGCCGCGTGATAGAGGCCGTGGGATGCGTCGTGCGCCTCTGCGATGATCGGGTTGAACGCGGCGCGGAATAGCGTCGCATCCATCTCGTCTGCGATCTGTTCCATGCGACCGGCGAGAACGGCCAGAGTAATCGGATCGATGTCGCCGTTCATCTGCCTCGCACCTCTGCAATGTCGTTCCAGACGTCCTGTCGCGTGATGAGCCCGTCCTCGATCTCAAAGCGATCAACGAAGCGAATGCCCTCAAAAGTGGTGCCGTCCGGCCATTCGCCGGCAAGCGTCCCTCGCACGTACACAACCGTCGCGTTGTTTGATTGAAAGGCCTCGACGGCCTCGTTGGTCTTTGTGACGAACCGATACCGACCCTTTGCCCAATCGATGAGCTCCCCCAGTCTCGACATCGGTTCCGTGCCGGGAAACCTCATTTCGAAGCCAACGCCCAGACATGCCGAGGCGGCATCAAGATCACGCGCCTCCATGGCGGACAGGTAATCCAGGACGATCGCCTTGGGGTCGGGACGCGCCGGCGCAGGCTTCCGATGCCGGCCCCCCCTCGCATAGGCCTCTTCCGGATACTCATGCAGCATCACGGAGATGGCCTCGTCGGGTGCCGGGACCACAAATCTCACGGCGTCCGTCAGCGCGGTTGTCAGTCGAGATTTCTCGTTCGGGGAGTAGCCTTCGAGAATGTGCGCCTCGATTACTGGCATATATCCCTCCCAAGATCTGTACTTTCAATATTACAGGTTTTGATATATGGAAAGACGAAAATCGCGCAGAGAATGATTCAGCGGCTTGACCCGGTCCTGCGGTCCTCTAGCCTCCCGGTACCATTTAGGAGCGAACAGGCTTGACGGTTCACGCGCCAGAGACACTCCCGGAGGGCGGCAAAGCCCGAATGGTCTACCTGTCTCTTCGTGATGAAATTTCAAACGGAGACTTCACTGAAGGCGCGCTTCTTCCAGGCGAGAACAGGCTGGCCGAAGCCTTCGGCGTAAGCCGAATTACCGTGCGTCGGGCCCTTGATGCCTTGGCCGCGGAGGGGTGGATCAAGAAGCGGACGGGGGCCGGATCGGTCGTCCTTCCGCGTCCCGATGGCGATACCAGGATCGCAGCGAACTTTGCCACTCTGATGCCCCAGCTTGTCGAGATGGAGCACAGGACGACCGCGCGCCTTCTGTCCTTTTCCTACGGCCCGGCCCCGGACGGGGTGGCTTCCGCCCTTGGATTGGCGAAGAGATCCACCGTACAGACGGCCGTTCGCGTGCGCTATGCCGACGAGCAGGCGTTTTCACATCTCACGACACATGTACCGGAAACGATCGCGCGGAACTACGGTGAGACCGATCTTGCGACCCAGCCGCTGTTCCGGCTGCTCGAGCGTTCCGGTGTCCTGGTCGAAAGCGCCTACCAGTCGGTCACGGCTACCCTGGCGGCCCCTGACGTCGCCGACGCACTCGGTGTTTCAGTCGGTGCTCCGCTTCTGTCGCTGCGGCGGGTCGTGCGTGACGCCGAGGGCAGGGGGGTCGAACATCTCTCCGCGCTTTACCGTCCGGAGCTTTTCCGCCTCGAGATGAGGCTGACAAGGGTAGGTGCGGGCGAGGCGCGCCACTGGGAACCGGTCATCGGGGCAGCCGAGACATGATGCAGAGAACGCTTCTCGACAAGCTATGGGACGCCCATGAGATCCATCGTCGCGACGACGGCGTCTCGTTGCTCTGGGTGGACCGTCACCTCGTTCACGAGGGATCGCATCATGCCTTTGCAAAGATCGCTGAGCGCGGATTGCCTGTCGCCGAACCGGGCCTGACCTTCGGCGTGGCGGACCACTATGCCCCGACACGCGGCAAGCCTGCCACCTCGGCAATCGCGCGCATGATCGACACCCTTAGCAAGAACACGCGACAGCATGGGATAGAGTGCTTTGGTCTGGACGATCCGCGCCGAGGCATTGTGCACGTCATTGGTCCCGAACAGGGGCTTACGCTGCCCGGATTGCTGATCAACTGCGGTGATAGTCACACCTCGACCCATGGGGCGTTCGGGGCGCTTGCCTTCGGGATCGGGGCGACCGAGGTCGCGCATGTCCTGGCAACCCAGACGATCTGGCAGACGAAGCCGAAATCCCTGAAAATGACGGTCACGGGCGATTTCGGCCCCGGGATCGGTGCGAAGGATCTCGCACTTCACTGGATTTCCGAGCTTGGCGCCGATGGCGCGCGGGGTCATGCGATTGAATACTCGGGGCCCGCCGTTCGCGGACTGTCGATGGAAGCACGCATGACGCTGTGTAATCTCTCTATCGAGGGTGGTGCGAGGTTCGGCATGATCGCCCCGGATGAGACGACCTATTCCTACATCAAGGGGCGTCGATATGCGCCATCGGGCGCGGACTGGGACGAGGCAATCAATGCCTGGCGCGCCCTGCCGTCGGATGCCGGGGCCCGCTACGACCGGGAGGTGACGATCGACGCCTCTGAGATCGCGCCGGTTGTTACGTGGGGCACCTCGCCGGAAGACGCACTGCCTGTGACCAGCACCGTACCGACCCTTGAGGCGCTTGCCCCGAAACAGGCGGAGAGATTTAGGAGTACGCTGGACTACATGGGCCTCCGGCCGGGGCAACCGCTCGAGCAGGTCGCCATCGATGAGATATTCATCGGATCCTGCACAAACGCCCGCATCGAGGATCTGCGAGCCGCAGCGGCCGTCCTGTCCGGCCGCCAGGCCCGCGTCCCGGGGATTGTCGCGCCGGGGTCGCAGGGGATAAAGCGCCAGGCCGAAGAGGAGGGGCTGGACAGGATTTTCAAGGACGCCGGGCTCGAGTGGGTTGGCGCCGGCTGTTCAATGTGCGTCGCGATGAACGGCGATCACGTCGAACCCGGAAGACGATGCGCCTCCACCACGAACCGCAACTTCCGTGGAAGACAGGGGCCGGGCGCGCGCACGCATCTCATGTCACCTGCAATGGTGGCGGCCGCCGCGGTCACCGGTCATCTGACCGACGTCCGTCCATTGCTAGACGGCAGGAGCGCGGCATGACAGGTTGGTCCACTCATGAGGGAATAGCGATCGCATTCGACAGGGAAAGCGTCGATACCGACCAGCTCATACCCGCCCGCTTCATGTCGACGCCGCGTTCCGAGGGCTACGGCGATTTCCTTCTTCACGACATGAGGTACGACGGGGAGGGCAGGCCCAGGCCGGAGTTCCCACTCAATCGTCATCCCGAAGTCAGTGTGCTTGTCACGAGAAGGAACTTCGGTTCCGGTTCTTCGAGGGAGGCGGCCGTTTACGCACTGGTCGATTTTGGTATCCGTGCGGTGATCGCCCCGAGCTTCGGCGACATTTTTGCCTCGAATGCCGTTAACAATGGATTGTTGCCGGCCCGAGTGGATGCGGACACCGTCGACGCGCTGATCGGGGCGCTGGGCGAAGGTGAGATGGATGCGCTCATTGATCTGGCCACCTCGACTTTGAAGATTGGAGAAAGCACTCTGCCCTTCGATCTGGACCCGGTTTGGCGCGAGAAACTGATCGAAGGCTGGGACGACATCGACCTAACCCTGAAATACCGAAACGAAATCGCCTCCTTCCGCCGCACTATCGAGGAAGAGGCGCACTGGAGATTGCCGGCAGGGGCCGGCTGACGGGCAGTACGCCCAAACCAACAACAGTCCAAAGGGAGAGAGGAATACCCATGAAACTGCAACTCGCTGCCGGCGTTATAGCCGGCTCCACTCTGATCGGTGTTTCGGCCTCGGCGCAAGACACGCTGACTGCCGTCCACGCCTTTCCCGAGACCCTTATCTACACACAGAGCTTCCTGTCGTTCGTTGACAAGGTTAACGAGGCCGGTGAGGGCGTCATCCAGATTGAAGTCCGCGGCGGGCCCGAGGCGATCGGCATGTTCCAGCAACCAGATGCGGTCCGCGACGGCATTGTCGACATGGTTTACACCCCGGGGTCTTTCTACGGAGGCGCTCTGCCGGAGAAGGACGCACTCGTCGCATCGAACCTCACTGCCATTGAGACCAGGGAGAACGGTGGCATCGCCCTGATTGACGAGATCCACCAGGAGAAGATGGGGCTCAAGTATCTCGGCTGGTTCGATTCCGGCGTCTGCTACAATCTCTGGACCCGCAACGAACCAAGCTTCGATGCCGATGGCAATCTGGAGGTCGAGGGCCTGAAACTGCGCGGCAACGCCGTCTACAATGCCTTCTTTACCAACTACCTCGGCGCTCAGGTGATCGACCTGCCCACCGGCGAGGTTTACGCGGCACTTCAGCGGGGCGTGGTGGATGCAACGGGCTGGACGCAGATCGGCCTGATCGATCTCAAGTGGAATGAGTTCCTGAACTACCGGATTGAGCCCTGCTTCTTCTCGACCGACCTCGGAGTGATCGTCAATCTCGACAGCTGGAACAACCTCAGTGCCGATGCCCAGAAGATCCTGCAGGACGTGGCTGTCCAGCACGAAATCGACAGCGTGAATGCATTGCGGACGAAGCGGGATGACGACTTCGCCGCGCTGGCCGAACAGGGTATGCAGGTGGTCGAGCTGCAGGGCGAGGCCCGCGCGAATTACCTTGCAGCGGCCCGCGAAAAGACCTGGGAACGGATGCGCGAACAGATGGAGGCCGCACCTCAGGGTACAGGTAACTACGACCGGCTGATCGAGCTCTTCTACGATCCGGCAGCCGACTGATCTGATCTCAAACCGGCCCGGGTCTTCGCCCGGGCCGGCTGGCCTGCGGGAAATCAATGCGCCACCTCATTCGCATCTATGACGGGCTTTTGAGCCTCATGGCACTGATCGCTGCCATGACGCTGGTCTGGCTGATGGTTTCGGTTGTGATCTCGGTCATGATGCGGAATTTCGGCATTCAGCCGTTTGCCTGGCTTTTCACGTCCTCGGAGTACGGCCTTCTCTACATGACAATGCTCGGAGCACCCTGGCTCGTGCGCGAGAAGGGCCATGTGCATATCGAGCTTGTCACTGCAGCTCTTCCCCCCGCCCTCAGGCGCATCGTCAGTCGTCTCGTGGCAGGTCTGTGCGTCGCCGTCTCGCTCATCCTTGCGTGGTATGGCCTCGAGCTGTTTCTGACCAATATCGAGCGGAATGATTTTGACGTGCGTGCCTATTTCTATCCGCGATGGTTGCTGACGATAACTTTCCCGGTTGCCTTTTCCTTCATGGCGGTCGAGTTCGCGAGATTTGTGTTCGGGTCAGAACTCATGCATTCCGGCGAGGCGGGGATCCACGAATAATGGAGTGGTTCGAGGCTCTCGCCCTTCTGATCGGCTCGATCATGTTCCTTATGGCGCTTGGCATGCCTGTGGCGCTGGCCTTTCTTGCGGCAAACATCCTTGGTGCCTGGGTCTTCATGGGCGGTGAGCGCGGGGTCGTTCAGTTGCTCAACAACGGCTGGGGGTCGCTCACGAAGTTTGCTCTCGTGCCAATCCCGCTGTTTCTGCTTATGGGAGAGATTTTCTTCCACACTGGGCTTGGCCAGAGAATGTTCTCGGCCATAGATCGTCTGTTGGGCAAATTGCCCGGCCGCCTCAGTTACGTGACCGTTCTCGGTGGCACGGGGTTCTCAACACTTTCCGGCTCTTCAATGGGCTCAACCGCGCTTCTCGGATCGCTGATGGTGCCGGAAATGATCAGGCGCGGATACAAGAAACACATGTCGATCGGACCAATTCTGGGCACCGGCGGACTTGCAATTATCATCCCACCCTCAGCGCTCGCGGTTCTTCTCGCAACGCTTGCGCAGATCGATGTCGGCGCCCTGCTGATCTCCGGCATTATTCCGGGTCTGATCCTTGCAGCACTTTATGTGGTGACAATCTACATCCAGACCCGACGAGATCCCTCTGCCGCTCCGGCCTATGAGGTCGAGCATCAGTCGGTCTCGGAAAAGCTCGGCATTCTTCTTCGAGATGTGGTTCCGATGGTCGGACTGATGGTGGTGATCGTCGTAATGATGATCCGTGGCATCGTGACCCCCTCCGAGGCTGCGGCCTTCGGTGCGCTTGGTGTCCTAATTCTGGCTGTGCTTTACCGCTGCCTGTCATGGGAAGCGATCAAGGCATCGGTCCGGGGGGCGCTCCGGGTAACCCTCATGGCCTACCTGATTGTGTTCGGATCTGCCACGTTCAGTCAGCTGCTCGCGTTCTCGGGTGCGTCGAGGGGGTTGATTGACTGGGCGACCGGTTTCGAACTGGCTCCGGTGCTGATGCTGCTTGTCATGTTCGCAGTGTTGCTCGTTCTCGGCATGTTCATGGAACAGATCTCAATGATGCTCCTCACGGTGCCGATCTACTATCCCCTCGCGACCAGCCTCGGCTTTGATCCGATCTGGTTCGGTCTGATTATGCTTCTCGCACTAGAGATCAGCTTCACCACGCCACCGTTCGGATTGTTGCTATTTGTTATGAAGGGCGTCGCACCGGAAGACACGACGATGCGGGAGATCTATCTCGCGGCAATCCCGTTCATTGTGTGCTCGTTGATCGTGGTTGGACTGCTCATCATGTTCCCTCCGTTGGCAACCTGGCTTCCCAGTCTCTAGAGTGGAGATCGCGAAAGGTTTCGCAACTAAACTCGTTGATTTTCCCACGAGCTGGAGGATCCTGCTTGCCACGAGGGCGAATAGCCGCCTCGACATCCCGAAAACAGGTTCGATCATTCTGGTGGCGCAGCGTGTCCATGTGGACGATCTCCCTGGGCGGCCTTGTCAGAGGAACTTGGCTTGAGGCGGGGCAGGGTGCCTTCCCCTACTGCAAACCCCGACGCGATACCTACTTATTTGCGTGCTTCGGCGCGACCCGTAGTCAGCACCGTAATGAAGATGAGCAGGGCTCCGCCCAGTACATGCGGCGTTGGCACCTCGGCGAAGATGACAAACCCGGCCACTACGGAGAACACAAGGCGGAGGTATGGAAACGGAGCGAGCGCGGAGACTTCGCCGACCCGGTAGGCCTCGATAGTGAACAGCATGCCCGCCGTTCCGAGCCCGCCCGACAGAGCCAGCCAAACCAACGGTCCGGCCCCGAGGGGCTGCCAGTCCACGACAATCGCGGGCAGCGTGCCGAGTGTCGCGACAAGGGCGATGTAGAACATGATCGTTACAGTGCGCTCGGTCCGGGCGAGGATCCGGTTCTGAAGGACGAGCGCTGCGGCGGCCAGCGCTGCCCCAAGCCCGGCCGCCAGTCCGATCGGAGATGCGCCGACCCCGGTCAGATCCGGCAGCGCGGCGAGCGCGACCCCACAGAAGCCCAGGAGCGTGACCGCCCAGCGCAGGCCGCCGACGCGCTCGCCCAGGACCGGACCGGCGAGGAGGACGACGAAAAGCGAGCTCGAGAAAGTTAGCAGGGTTGCGAGGGCGAGGTCCAGTTCCTGGAAGCTACGGTAGTAGAGCCACCAGCAAACAAGGCTCGTCAGTCCGCGCACGAGATGCAGTGCCGGACGCCGCGTGCGGAACGCACCCGGATGGCTGAGGACGATCCACGCCGAAACGACGAGAAGCTGCATCGCTGCCCTGGCAAAGACGATCTGACCATCGCTGGCGCGCCCGCCAAGCATCCGGACGGCGACGACCTCGACCGTGAAGAACAGGGCGCCAGCGGCAAGGAGAATCGCGCCGCGAAGGTTGTCCACGGGTGCCGCGCCGACGGCCGTGGCGGGTCGCGTCATGGACGGAACGCGCTGTATTCGGCCGGATCCTGCCGGCCCACCTTGCGAAGGAGCGAGACCCATGCGGCCAGCCCCTCGTCGATGGCAGAAAGGCGCAGGAACTCGTTCGGGGCGTGGTAATCCTCATCCGCGGTCGAGAACGAGAACATTACCGTGTCAAGCCCGAGCGTGGTCCGGACTAGTTCGGTCAACGGCAGGGTCGCGCCGATGCGCACCCGAATCGGGCGGTCGCCGGTCGTCTCTTCGAGCGCGTCCTCAGCTGCGCTCAGGAGCGGGTGCAGTTGGGGCACGGCATAGGCGCCAGCCCAGCCGCGTTCATCGCTGACGGCGAGCGTCGCGCCGGGCGGGCAGGACGCGCGAAGGTGGTCGAGAACCGCCTTGCGCACCCGGTCGGGATCCTGGCCGGGTACCAGCCGCATCGTGAACTTGGCGTGTGCCGTGTTGGGGATTACCGTCTTGCCGCCGGCGCCGGTATAGCCGCCCCACATCCCGTTTACCTCGAGCGTCGGCCGGAGCCAAAGGCGTTCGAGGAATGAAAAGCCGGGCTCGCCCACCGGCGCGGTCTGGAGGTCGGCCAGCAGGGCGGCCTCGTCGAAGGGGATCGCAGCGATGTCCGCGCGGTCTTCGTCGGATGGCTCGTCCACGCCGTCAAGAAAGCCAGGGACCACGATCCGGCCCTCGGCATCGCGCAGACCCGAGACGAGGTCGGCGAGGACGTGAAGCGCGTTCGGCACCACACCGCCGTAACGGCCCGAATGCAGGTCCTTCGCGGCGGTGCGGACCGTGATCTCGAACCCGCCGTTGCCGCGGTTGCCGACGTTGATCGTCGTCAGGTCCGCCCGCCATCGTGCACCGTCCGCCGAAAGCACGGCATCCGCCTTCAGAAGATCGCGATGGGCCGCGAGGATGGGCGCGAGAGACGGGCTGCCGGTCTCTTCCTCACCCTCGAGGAGAAGGCGGACGTTCACGGGCAGGCGCCCCTCGACTTCGAGGAAGGCGATCATCGCCTCGAGCGCGATCAACATTGGGCCCTTGTCGTCCGAGACGCCCCGCCCGTAGAGGCGCCCGTCACGCACCGTCGCCTCGAAGGGGGGGGACTGCCAGAGGTCGAGCGGATCGGGGGGCTGCACGTCGTAATGGCCGTAGACGATCAGGGTCGGGGCGTCTTCGGCCCCGAGCCACTCGGCATAGATCGCGGGCTGCCCGCTGCCGTCGAGAGCGGTCAGGCGACGCAGGCCCTGGAACCCGGCGTCGGCCAGGCGGGATTCGAGGAGGCGGCGTGCGGACTCCATTCCGTCGGCATAGGCCGGGTCGGCCCCGACGGACGGTTGCGCGACAAGGGCGGAGAGTCGCGCGAGAAAGGCATCGCGCTGGCCGAGCGCGTGGTCAAGAACCGCGTCCGTCATGCGACACCTCCGTCCACAGAGAGCACCTGCCCAGTCACCCATTCGGCCTCGTCCGACACGAAGAACGCGGCCGCCGCGGCGATGTCCTCGGGCCGCCCGAGCCGCCGCGTGTGGATGCGCTCCAGCAACTGGGCCTGGCCTTCGGGCCCATAGCTGTCCCACTGGAGCTCGGTCGAGGGGTTCGACAGGACGAAGCCCGGTGCGACCGAGTTGACGGTGATGCCGGCGGGGCCGAGTTCCAGCGCCAGCTGTTTCGTCAGCCCGACGAGCGCATGCTTCGCCGCGCAATAGGCCTGGATCCGGGTCAGGCTGGGGCGCAGTCCTGCGCCGGACGAGATCGTCACGATCCGCCCCCAGCCGGACGCCTTCATCGAAGGCACGACGCCGCGGGCTAGGTGGAAGGCGCTGTCGACGTTGGCCGCGAATATCCGATGCCAGTCGTTGTCGCTGACCTCCTCGACCGGCTTGCCGGTCTGGCCGCGGACGCCGCCGGCGGCGCTCACGACGATCTTGGGCGGGCCGCCGGTAGCCGCTAGGTCGGCAACGAGCCGCTGCACGTCCGCCGCGTCGCCGAGATCGCAGGCCATGGCGGGAAGGCCGAGTTCCTCGCTCCGCCGGGCGAGACCCGGCCCGGGAAGGTCGGTCAGGGTGACCGCGTGGCCCTCCGCCGCGAGACGACGGGCGATCGCCGCGCCGATGCCGCCCACCACGCCGGTGACGAGCGCCTGGCGGGTCATGGCACGCGCTCCAGCAGCGCGTCAAAGGTGTCACCCGAGAGAGGGCGGCGACCGTCCTCGATGTCGTGGATCAGCTCGACCACCCGGTCGAGCAGCGGCGTGGCTATGCCGTGACCGCGCGCCACTTCAGCCACTGCGCCGACTTGCGGGTCGACCTCGGTCCGGCGCTTGCGGACGGCGAGGTCGCGCCAGATGCCAGTGTGGGTCTTGGCCGTCTTCGAGTTGAAGTCGGCGAGCGCTGCCAGGCAGGTCCGGGCCGCGTCATCCGTGGCGCCAGGCATGAAGGCCTGAGGCTCGAACCCGTTGAAGGGCCTGGGAGAGACGCCCTCGGCGCGGGCGGTCGCCATAACTTCGCGCGCGAGCCCGATCAGCGCCGGCGCGCGGGCCGGGTCGGCGAAGTTGGCGGCCATGCTGTCGTTGGTCAGCGCCGTGGCGAAAAGCATCGCGCCATAGCCCATCTTGCCCCAGAGGTAGCCCCAGATGTCGTCCGTCAGAACAGCCTCGGGCTCGAAGCTCTTCAGCACAGCATGCATCTCGCGCGTCCGGTCGCGCACGCTGCCGTCGATTTCACCCACGACCACCGCACCGCGGTTGCCGAACAGGATCCGTCCGGGGCCCAGCCAGTCGGCCCCGAAGTTCACGAAGGCGCCCATCGTGCGCTCCGGCCCCGCCATTTCGGCAATCACCCGCTCGTTCAGCCCGTTCTGCGCAGACAGGACGTATCCGTCGGGCGCGAGATGCGGCAGCAGCGCCTCCATCGCCGTTTCGGTCGCCTGCGCCTTGACGGCAAGGACGATGCGTCGCCACGTCCCCGACACCTCGGCTGGTGTTACACAGGGCACGACCTGCGTGAACTCCTCGACCGGTCCCTCGATGGCGAGACCCGGCCCCGAACAGGCAGCTGCGTGTTCGGCGACGATGTCGACCATTTGCACCGGCGCGCCTGCCCGGGCCAGATAGGCGCCGATGGTTCCGCCGATGGCCCCTGCGCCCCAGATCAGGATGTCGTCATTCATGGGGTCAGCCGCCAAGTTCTGGCCAGGGTCCTTCGAGCGCCTCTCGGGTCTCTGCGACTCCGATGTCCCAGAGCGCCAGGACCTCGTCGTCAGGCCGCTGCCATGGGCCCCCGAATGCGCCGTCGCCCATCAGTGTGCGGCCTTGACGTGGCGGGCTCGCCCGCATGAGCGCCATGTCGAACCCGGGCTTGGTTCCCTCGGGCGCGGGCGTCTGGGAAAGCCGGGTCCAGGGAAAGTTTTCCATCCAGTTTGCGTGGCTTCCGGTGGGGTCGATCTCCTGCGCCTTGGCCCAGGTGCGCGGCGCCTTCCACCATTCATGAAACTTGATCGACACGTCGCCCCAGTCGGCCATCAGCTCCTGCGCCAGCGCGCCGACGGGGGCGTTGCCGCCGTGGCCCGAGACCACGAGGATCTTCCTGAACCCCGACCGCCGCACCGAGGCGAGCACATCGCGCATGACCGCAAGCAGCGTTTCCACGCGCAGCGTGATCGTGCCGGGATAGGCGCTGAAATAGGGGGCAAGCCCGTAGGGCATGACCGGAAAGACCGGGATATCCAGCGGTTCGGCGGCATCGAGCGACACCTTCTCGGCCAGGATGCAATCGACGCAGAGCGACAGCTGTGCGTGCTGCTCGGTCGAGCCGATAGGCACGATGCAGCGCGGGTCGCGCACGACCGCCGCCTCTACATCCATCCAGTTCATCTCAGAAATCTTCATGTGGGCCGCTCCGGTTTGGCAGTTGCGCGCGGATCAGGAAGGTCCTGCGCGGGGTCATTCAGGCTTTCCGGCCAGTCGTCGCCCGCGAGGACGATCTTCGCGAGCAGTTTGGCCAGAGTGTCCTGTTCGTCCGGCTCCAGCGCCGACAGCATCATCTGCTCGAAACGGCGGAATGCAGGCAGCGTCTCGTCGAAGAGCCGCCAGCCGGCTTCCGTCAGGCGAAGAAGCTGGTTGCGACCCCCGCCCGGTAGGTGTTCGCGCTCGATCAGGCCGAGTTCCTCGAGGTGCCCGATCGCCCGCGACAGGGTATTGCGCGGAAAGCCCGAGGTTTCGGAGATGTCGCGGGCCTGTCCGCCGTCGGTCAGCGCCAGCGAGTAGATCACCACGTATTCCGGACGGCTCAGCCCGTAGGTACGTTGGATCCAGTCGTAGAGCGGGGTGTTGTAGCGCAGCGCGAGGTAGTTCACCCGGAACGCCATCCAGCACGGATTGTCCCAGAGCTTGGCCTGCTGCATCCGCTCGATGCCCACCCCGCCATCCACGCTCGCCGCGCGCCGCGCGCCGAGCGTGTTCGGAGCCGCCGCGCCCGCTTCTGTGGCGTTCGCCTCGAAGACTGGCGGTTTATCGGTCATCTCGCGTGCATGGCTCCGGCTGGGTCAGACCAAGTTTCATATGGAACTTGACTGAAGCGAGTGTACCGATCATCGTCAACTCAGCAAGTTCCAAATTGAAATCGGTCCCGGGGACGAAACCGCGGGCGCAACCTTCGACAATGGGGAGACGGATGAGATACACATCCACGATGACTTTACTCAAAGCCGCGGCTCTCGGCGCGGGCCTTTCGCTCACCGCCGGGGCGGCGACGGCACAGACCCTGACTATGGGCGTGCGCGGCGGTCCGGAATCGATGGACCCGCATTACTCGGCGCTGGGCGTGCACGCGGCCGCCGCAAAGCACATCTTCGACACGCTCGTATGGTCGGGCACCGATCTGCAGATCGAGCCTGGCCTTGCAACTTCGTGGGCGCCGATCGACGAGGACACCTGGGAATTCAAGCTGCGCGAGGGCGTCACGTTCCACGACGGCTCTGCCTTCACCGCCGAGGACGTGAAGTTCTCGATCGAGCGCATTCCGGTCGTCACCGGCCCAACAACAACGACGATCTACGTCCGCCGAGTGGCCGAGGTCGAGATCATCGACGACTACACGATCCACATCCACACCGACGGCCCGGCTTCGACCCTGCCGAATGACTTCATCCGCCTGTTCATCGTCTCGTCCGAGGCGGCGGCAGACTATTCGACGCCAGAGACGGCGGCGGAGGGCTTCAATTCGGGCGCGGCCACGATCGGCACCGGTCCTTACAAATACGTCAGCTGGGAACCGAACGGCGATCTGGTGCTGGAGCGCTTCGATGATTACTGGCGCGGCATGGGCGCGTGGGAAAGGGTGATCCGCCAGGAGATCCCGAACGACAGCTCACGTCTCGCCGCGCTGAAGGCGGGGCAGGTTGATGTGATCAACTACGTCTCGTCGGTCGATTACCTCGCGCTTGCAAACGACGCGGACATCGATTCAATCATCGGCGACAGCGTCTACATCATGAATCTGCAGCTCGATCAGCGGGGCGAGACGCCGAAGGTCTATGACAACGATGGCAACGTGATGGCGGAGAACCCGCTGACGAACCCGCTTGTGCGCGAAGCCTTCGATCTGGCGATCGACCGCGAAACGATGGTCGAGATCGTGCTTGAAGGCCTCGGCCAGCCGGCCAACCAACTGATGCCGAAGGGTTTTTTCGGTTCGAACGAAAGCATCCCGGCGAAGGTCTACGATCCGGCGCGGGCGCGCGAGTTGCTGGCCGAGGCGGGATACCCGGACGGCTTCAAGATCGACCTTTACTGCACGTCGGACCGTCTGCCGGGCGACGGGGCGATCTGTCAGGGTCTTGGCCAGATGTTCACGCAGGTCGGCATCGACACGAACGTCAACGCGATCAGCCGGACCGTCTATTTCCCGGCGCAGGCGGCGCAGGAGTACTCGGTCTTCATGAACGGGTGGGGCACGCTGACGGGCGAGGCGTCCTACACGCTGGGCGGGCTCGCCCATTCCAACGACCCCGAGGTGGGCCTCGGCGCATTTAACCGGGTGCGCTACGTAAATGAAGAGGTGGACCGGCTTCTGCAGGAGGGTGCCACGACGCTCGATGCCGATGCGCGCCGGGCGATGTATGAGGAAGCGATGGCGCTGGTCGTCGCCGACCGTGCCTACATCCCCGTCGTGCAGCTTCAGACGGTCTGGGCCGCGAAGGCGGGCGCCTACACGTTCGAGCCGCGTTTCGACGAAGACACGCTCGCGTTCTTCATTCGCCCGGCGAATTGATCCGCGCTACATCCCCTATGGTCGGGCGGCGCTGCCGCCCGGCTTTTTCTTCGTCCGGAGTCTGACGCGGCAATGCTCGGGTTCGTCATCCAGCGCTTTCTTCAGGCGGTCGTCGTCATGGCGGCGATGTCGGTGATCGTCTTCGTGGGCGTCTACGCGATCGGCAACCCCGTCGACATCGTCATACCGCCCGACGCCACGCAGGCGATCCGAGAGGAGGCGATCCGGCGCCTGGGCCTTGACCGGCCGCTGTGGGAGCAATACTGGATCTTCGTCTCGAACGCCGTGCAGGGCGATTTCGGACGGTCCTTCGTCTACAACATCCCCGTTCTGGAACTGATCGCCTCGCGCCTGCCCGCGACCCTGGAACTCGTTCTGATCTCGGTGATATCCGCCACGGTGCTTGGCGTCGCCCTTGGCGTCTACGCGGGATATCGACCCGACAGCCGCATCTCGAAGACGATCATGGCCTTGTCAGTTCTCGGCTTTTCAGTGCCCTCGTTCTGGGTCGGACTGATCCTGATCCTGACCTTTGCGGTCTCGCTCGGTTGGCTGCCTGCGGGCGGGCGCGGCGATACGATCGAAATCTTCGGGATCCGGTGGAGCTTCCTGACGTTCGACGGCCTGTCCCACATCGCGCTGCCCGCGATTAACCTGGCGCTCTTCAAGCTTGCGATGATGATCCGCCTTGCCCGCGCGGGGACACGTGAGATCATGCTGACCGACACGATCAAGTTCGCCCGTGCCGCCGGGTTGTCTGAGGCGACAATCCTGCGGCGGCACCTTCTGAAGATGATCTCGATCCCGATCGTCACCGTCTTCGGCCTGGAACTGGGCTCGACGCTCGCCTTCGCGGTCGTGACCGAGACGATCTTTTCCTGGCCGGGCGTCGGCAAGTTGATCATCGATTCGATTTACGTGCTCGACCGGCCGGTGATGGTCGCCTACCTCATCCTGACGGCGGCCCTGTTCGTGACGATCAACTTCACGGTCGATCTGGTCTTCGCGCTGATCGACCCGCGGATCCGGGCACGGAGGGCGGCATGAGCGATACGTTGCGCGATCCCGTCCCAAGAGCGCCGCAGGCGGACGAAGAGGCGCGCCGCCCGTCCTCTCCCTTGGCGCGGTTCTGGGCCGAATTCCGCGAAAGCACGGTTGCGGTCGTGGCCCTTGTCGTAGTCGTCATACTCGGCTTGCTTGCACTTCTGGCACCTCTGATCGCCCCGCAGAACCCTTACGATCTTGCGACTCTGTCGCTTCTGGATGCCAGAAGGCCCCCGGGGTTTGTTGGAACGGGCGGCTACACCCACATCCTCGGCACCGATCCGCAGGGGCGCGATCTTCTGTCGGCGATCATGTATGGGCTGCGAGTGTCGATCCAGATCGGGCTGGCGGCGGGCGGCGTGGCGCTGGTTTTTGGCGCGGGCCTTGGCATCCTCGCTGCCTATCTCGGGGGGCGGATCGAGACCCTGATCATGCGCATTGTCGATCTGCAGCTGTCGTTCCCGGCGATCCTTCTGGCGCTCGTCCTCGTCGCCCTTCTGGGGCAGGGGAAGGCGCAGCTGATTGGCGCGCTTGTCGCGGCGCAATACGCCTATTTCGCCCGCACGGCCTATGGCGCGGCGACCTCAGAGCGGCGGAAAGACTATATCGAAGCTGCGCTTGCCACGCCCCTATCAGGCCGCCGCGTGGTCCTTCGCCATCTTCTGCCGAACTGCCTGCCGCCACTTATCGTCGTGGCAACAGTCCAAATCGCGAACTCGATCTCGCTCGAGGCGACGCTGTCCTTCTTGGGGCTAGGCCTGCCGGTGACCGAGCCTTCGCTGGGTATGCTCATCTCGAACGGGTTTCCTTACATGATGAGTGGGCGCTACTGGATTTCGGTCTATCCCGGCGTCGCTTTGATCATCCTGATCGTCGCGATTAATCTTGTCGGCGACCGCATCCGCGACCAGTTCAATCCAAGGCTGCGGCGATGACGGACGTTCTGCGCGTCGAAGGCCTGAAGACCCATTTCCACACGCGGGCGGGCGTGGTGAAAGCCGTCGATGGGGTGTCGTTCACGCTGGCGGAAGGAGAGATCCTGGGCCTTGTGGGCGAAAGCGGGTCGGGCAAGACGGTGACGGGCTTTTCGCTTCTTGGGCTCGTCGATCCGCCGGGCCGGATCGTCGAAGGCTCGATCCGTCTAAAGGGGCGGGAGCTTGTGGGCGCAAGCGACGCTACGCTGCGGGACCTGCGCGGGCGCGACATCTCGATGATCTTTCAGGACCCGATCGCGACGCTCAACCCGATGCTGACGATCGGCCAGCAGATGCGGCTCGCGCAGGAGGCGCACGAACGGGTCACGCGACGTGCCGCCGATGCGCGGTCGGCCGAGCTTCTGACCCGCGTCGGGATTTCGTCGGCCGCGGCACGGCTCCGGAGCTATCCGCACGAGTTTTCAGGCGGGATGCGCCAGCGTGTGGCAATCGCCATAGCGCTTCTGCATCGGCCCGCGGTGATCGTGGCGGACGAGCCGACGACGGCGCTCGATGTCTCGATCCAGGCCCAGATCCTCGCCGAGATGAAGGCGCTTGTCGCCGAAACCGGCACGGCGATGATTTGGATCAGCCACGACCTTGCTGTGGTCTCGTCGCTCGCGAGCCGCCTTCTTGTCATGTATGCCGGGCGCATGGTGGAAAGCGGTTCGACCGCGTCCGTGCTGCGCCGACCCAATCATCCCTATACCGAGGGGCTGATCGCCTCGCTTCCAAGCTCTGCCGCGCCCGGCAAGCCGCTTCGCCAGATTCCGGGCACTACACCGTCGCTTCTGGCCCTGCCGCCGGGTTGCCCGTTCGCACCACGCTGTCCGCGTGCTGATGCGGCCTGCGATGTCAGACCAGACCTTGCCGCCATCGGCGCACAGGCCGTCGCCTGCCACCATCCGGGCAACGCCGATGCTGCGCATCTGGAAGGCGTTTCGCAATGAGCGGATTCTTGACGATCGAAGGCGTGTCGAAGGAATTCCGCCCCAACCTGACCATGGGCGAACGGATCGCGGCACGCCTTGGATCCAGTGTCGAGCAGCGCCCGCTTGTTGCCGTCGACAAGGTCAGCCTTTCGGTGGCGGAAGGCGAAACGCTGGGGCTTGTGGGGGAATCGGGCTGCGGAAAGTCCACGCTTGGCCGGCTGGCCGCGGGCATCCTCGCCCCCGATGCGGGATCGGTGCGCCTTGACGGCGATCCGGTGATGGAGGGCGAAAGCAAGGTCACGACCCGGGTTCAGACTGTTTTTCAGGATCCCTTCGCCTCGCTCGACCCGCGCATGAAGGTGGGTCAGGCGGTCGGCGAGGGACCGCTGGCGCACGGCCTGACGACGCGGGCCGGGTTGAAATCCTACGTCGAGGGCTGGTTCGCACGCGTCGGGCTCGACCCCGAGCAGGCGGACCGTTACCCTCACCAGTTCTCGGGCGGTCAGCGCCAGCGGATTGCGATCGCGCGCGCGCTCGCCATGCAGCCCGACCTGTTGGTTTGCGATGAGCCCGTCGCTTCGCTTGACGTCTCGATCCAGGCCCAGATCCTGAACCTCTTCCTCGAATTGCGGCGCGATCTAGGGCTTACGTGCCTGTTCATCAGTCATGATCTGTCGGTTGTGCGCCATGTCTCGGATCGCATGGCAGTCATGTATCTCGGCCGTATCGTCGAGATCGGTCCGGCAGCTGAAGTCTTCGATCAGCCTGCCCATCCTTATACGGAAGCGCTTCTGAAGAGCGTGCCACGCTTCGTGCTCGACGACGGCGAACTCGTCACTTTCGCTCCGATTGAGGGTGAAATTCCGTCGGCCTTATCGCCTCCCAGCGGGTGTCATTTCTCGCCGCGCTGCCCAATTGCCGATGATCGGTGCCGTGCCGAGATCCCGGACCTGGAGCCCCTGCACGGCGCCGAACGCAAATGTGCGTGTCACTTCGCCGAACGTTTGGCGGTCGGGAATAGCTGAGGCGGACTTGTCAGAAAGATTCCAGTTGAGGCGAGTAGGGCGGCCTCGTAGCGTCTCTGCATGACCAAATCTGATCCGTTCAAGGGCTTTCAAAGCAGCCCTGAAATCATCCGCCTGGCGGTAGTGCTGTACGTCCGATTTCCGCTTTCGTTGCGGAATGTCGAAGATCTTCTGCACGAGCGCGGTGTCGAGATCAGCCACGAAACGGTGCGGTTCTGGTGGAACCGGTTCGGCCCGATGTTTGCAGCAGAGATCCGGCGACAACGGATCAGCCGGATGCGCGCCTACTCGAATTGGCAATGGCACTTGGACGAGGTTTTCGTGAAAATCAAAGGCGAAGTGCATTATCTCTGGCGGGCAGTCGACCATGAAGGTGAGGTGCTTGAGTCCTACGTGACCAAGACCCGGGATCGAAAGGCCGCATTGAAATTCCTGAAGAAATCGATGATGCGCCACGGTCGCCCGCACATCCTGGTGACGGACAAGCTCCGCTCTTACAGGGCAGCGATGAAAGATATCGGCAATGCCGGCAGGCAGGAAACAGGCCGTTGGCTGAACAATCGAGCGGAGAATTCACACCTGCCGTTCCGACGACGAGAACGGGCGATGCAGCGCTTTCGGCAGATTCGATGTTTGCAGAAATTCGTCACCGTCCATGCTTCGGTTCATAACCATTTCAATCAGGAGCGTCACTTCTACTCACGACAGAATTTCAAGCTTAACCGGGCCGCTGCTCTCGCCGAGTGGCGCCAACTTTGTTCCGGATGAGTACAGGCTGTTCACCGGAAACTGAGACGAGTTCGAATCCGTCTGACAGCACCATCCTTTATGATGAGGACGCGGATGGTGCGTTCTTTCAATTCTACAGCAAGCCATTCGCGGGAGGGCTATTCTTCGAGATCGTGCAGCGGATTGGAAGCTATGAAGGCTATGGCGCGCCAAATGCGCCTTTCCGGATCGCAGCACAAAAAAGGCTGATGCGTCCGAAGGGGATGCCGCGGCGATAGGGCCTACAAGCGGCCTCTGTACATCATAATGCGAGAGGCTCGCTATTGCTGCGAGTTTTCAAGTCATCTGCGAGAATAGAGTTCGGCTGCTGTCTAAAATTTCCTAGTTTAGATGGCTCTGTCAGAGAAACCTAGCTTGAGGCGGGGCAGGGGGCTGGCTAGCGTCTGGCCATGACCAAGGGCAGCCCTTTCAAGTGGTTCAAAACCAGCCCCGAGATCATCCGCCTGGCGGTCATGCTCTATGTTCGGTTTCCCCTCTCGCTCCGGAATGTCGAAGATCTGCTGCACGAGCGCGGTGTCGAGATCAGCCACGAAACGGTTCGATATTGGTGGCACAGGTTTGGCCCGATGTTCGCCGCCGAGATCCGGAAGCGGCGGATCGAAGGGATGAAATCCAGCCGCTGGCGTTGGTACCTCGACGAGATATTCGTGAAGATCAATGTCGAGCGGTACTATCTCTGGCGGGCTGTGGATCACGAAGGCGAGGTGCTCGAAAGCTTCGTGACGAAGACACGCGACAAGAAGGCAGCTTTGAAATTCCTAAAGAAAGCAATGCGGAGGCACGGTCAGCCCGAGGCGATCGTCACGGACAATCTCCGATCCTACGGCGCTGCTCTGAAAGACCTGGGGGCCGAGGCTCGGCAGGCAACTGGCCGCTGGCTCAATAATCGGGCGGAGAACTCGCACCTTCCGTTCCGAAGGCGCGAACGGGCGATGCTTCGGTTTCGGCGGATGCGAAGTCTCCAGAAATTTGCCGCCGTCCACGCCTCCGTCTCAAATCACTTTAACCAGGAACGAAGCCTCTCCAGCTGCCCGCACTTTAAGCTCAAGCGCGCCGCCGCCCTTGCCGAGTGGCGCGGTCTCTGCGCGGGATAAGGAACAGCCTCACCGTCCTAGCAGAGACGAGTTCGAATTCGTCTGCCAGCCCCGACAAGAGACATGCTGTACCCCCTTCAGGTTTTGCGCGTTCCGCCGCTGGCTGCGACGATGACGCCGATTATGATTATTCCGGTCAGCACAAGCCTCACCCCGGCGCCTGCGCCGAAGGTGTTGAGCATGGTGACGAGCAGGAACAGGAAAAGCGCCGCGCCCCAGAGGCCGGGCACATTGGCGAAGCCGCCCGCGACCGAGGTGCCGCCGATGACGACGACGGCGATGGAACTGAGCAAGTATTCCTCGCCCATGTTGAGCGCCGCGCCGCCCGAGAAGCCGGCCAGCAGGAAGCCGCAGAGCCCGGCGAGCGTGGCGCACATTATGTAGGTCAGCGCGCGGATGCGCTCGACTTTCACGCCGGCAAGATGCGCGGCCCGCATGTTCTGGCCGATGGCGACGACGCTGCGACCGAAGACGGTGCGCGCAAGCAGGATGTGGCCGAGCACGGCGAGAACGATCACCGCCAGTGCGATGACGGGGATGCCGGCGATCTTGGCGGTGGTGAAATCGGCGAGCGGTTCGGGCGGCTTCACGCGAAGGCCGCGGTTCCACCAGATCGCCGCGGACTGGAAGATGAAGCTCGACGAAAGCGTTGCGATGATCGGCGGGATGCGCAGCAGGCGGATGAGCGCGTAGTTCACGCAGCCGACCACCGCGCCGATGCCAAGCGCGATGGCAAGGCCGACCGGGATCATCGCGGCCTGTCCGTCCATCGTTTTCATCGCGACGGTTGCGGACAGCGTCATGCAGGCCGGGATCGAAAGGTCGACATTGCCGGGGCCGAGCGTGATGACGAACATCTGGCCGAGGCCGACGATGACGAAGAAAGCGCCGAAGGTCATTGCCGCCGACAGCACCTCGCCCGAGCCGCGCCCACCGGTGAAGACCGCCGTGGCGAGCCAGACGGCGAAGGCGCCGATCCAGGCCCAGAGCCACGGCTGGCGGAGGATCGATGCCGCGCCGCTCACGTGCGTTTCTCCGCGCGGCTGATCAGGACGCGCAGCGCCAGCACGATGATCAGGATCGCGCCCTGCGCGCCGATCTGCCAGTCGGGGTTCAGCCTCAGGAACGACAGGAACGACCCGGCGAGCGCCAACGTGACTGCGCCGATCACCGCGCCGATGGGCGAGACGCGCCCACCCACGAACTCGCCGCCGCCGAGGATCACACCCGCGATTGAGAGGAGCGTGTAGCGAAGCGCGATATTGGCATCGGCCGAGGTGGTCAGCCCGACCAGCGCCATGCCCGAAAGCACGCCGAAGAAGCCCGCCAGCGCGAACATGATCATCTTGATCTTGAGGATCGACCAGCCCGCCCGTTCGAGCGAACGCGGGTTGCCGCCCGCGCCGCGCAGGATTGCGCCATAGGCCGAACGCATCAGCGCGACATGAACGACCAGCGCCAGCGCGATGCAGGCGATGATGGGGAAGGGGACCACGGCGGGTTTCAGCGTCATCAGCCAGCGGATGTACTCGGGCGCCTTGCCGCCCGGTGTCGGCAGCACCAGCACGGCGAGGCCGAGCCAGACGAAGGACATGCCCAGCGTGACGACGATGGAGGGCAGGTTTCGCAGGTGGATGAGCGCGCCGAGAAGGGCGTAGACGCCGATCAGCGCGGCCAGCGCGAGGATCCCGAGTAGCGGCGTGTCGTGAAGCCAAGTGGCCGTGATGCAGGCCACGAGGCTGACGAAAGCGCCGATGGATAGGTCCAGTTCGTTCACGCAGAGAATGAACATCTGCGCGATGGTGGCAAGCGCGATAGGGACGGCGAGGTTCAGAAGCAGGTTCAGCCCGAAATAGCTCATCGTGCGCGGCTGAAGCCAGAAGATCGCTATGAGAAGGGCCGCCAGCGAGAGCGGCGGAAGCAGGCTGCGAAGCATCCTTGGGGAGAAAACCGAACTCATTCGTCGCTCCGGAACGAGGCCTGGATGACGCTCTTTTCGGTGACGTCCGCGCGCGGCAGGTCGGCTACGATCTCGCCCTCGCGGAAGATATAGACATGGTCGCAGTTGCGCAACTCGTCCATTTCGGTCGTGTACCAGAGGAAGGTGCGGCCCTTGGCGGCCTCGTCGCGGATCATGCCGTAAACGTCCTGCTTGGTGCCCACGTCGACGCCGCGCATCGGGTCGTCCATCACGATGATGTTGGCGGAGGCGCCGAGCGCGCGGGCGAAAAGCGCCTTCTGCTGGTTGCCGCCGGATAGCGATAGAATGGGATTGTTCACATCGGGCGTGCGGATGCCGATCTTCCCGCGCCACTCCGCGGCGAAATCCTGCGCCGCGCCGCGGTCGATCAGGCCGCCCTTCAGGAAGCGGCTAAGCGATCCGATGGAGATATTCTCGGCGATGGACCAGAGCGGGAAGATGCCGTCGGTCTGCCGATCGCCCGCTACCAGCGCGACTTCGCCGTCGACTTCCGTGCCCGCACGGCGGTCGAAGACCTTCACGAGCAGTTCGGTCTGGCCCTGACCGCTGAGGCCCGCAAGGCCGACGACCTCGCCCCGATGCGCTTCGAGTTCCAGACCGGCCTTGCCGTCGGGCCGGGCTGCGACGACACGGGGCGCGGTGTCGCGGAGGCGGGGGGCGGATGCCTCGGCGGCGCGTTCGGCTTCCGCCACGCTGCCCATCGCCGCGACGAGAGACGTCCGGTCGAAGGCCTTTGCGTCATCGACGGCGACGACCTTGCCATCCCGCATCACCGCGATGCGGTCCGAGGTTTTCAGGATCTCGCCCAGAAGGTGCGAGATCAGAACGCAGGTGCCGCCCGCTTCGACATAGCGGCGCACATGGGCGAGAAGCTTGGCCGCGGCGACGGAATCGAGCGAGGAGGTCGGCTCGTCGAGGATGATCACTTTCGCCGCGTCGGTCGTGACGGCGAAGGCGCGCGCGATTTCCACCATCTGACGCCGCGCGATGGAAAGATCGCCCACGACATCGTCGCTCGAGATCCCGTGGCCGGGAAAGATCGTGTCGAGCATCTCGCCGATCAGCTTCCGCGCGTGGCCGCGCCAACCGATGCCCGCGATGGACGGATGGGTGATCCGCGCGTTCTCGGCGACCGTCAGGTTGGGGCAGAGCGAAAGCTCCTGGTAGACGCAGCGCACGCCGTGCGACATGGCGTTCTGCGGCGTCAGCTTGCCGGTCAGGTCGCTGCCAGAGACGGTGATCGAACCGGTGTCGGACACGAGATTGCCGGTAAGCACGTTCATCAGCGTGGACTTGCCCGCGCCGTTATGGCCGACCAGACCGAGGCATTCGCCCGGCATCAGGTCGAGCGACACGTCCGCAAGGGCATGAACGGCGCCGAAACTCTTTTCGACGCCGTCCAGAAGGACAATCGGTGTTGTCGCGTGCATTATGCAGTCCGGGTGCCGGGCCTACATCGCGCCCTTGATCACGCCCTGCGCATCTTCCAGCGAGTATTCGACGTTGGCCACGCCGCCTTCCTGCGTGTTGGCGAGGTTCTCTTCGAGGTTGTCCTGATCGATCCGAAGGAACGGCACGGTCAGGTCCTTCGGCACGTCGGCGCCGTCGAGAACCTGCTGCGCGACCCAGAAGGCGAGGGTGGAGACACCCGGCGCGATCGAGACCGACATCGTCTCGTAGCCGTTCGCGTCCTTCTGTTCCTTCCACCATGTCAGCTCGTCGTGGCGGTTGCCCATCACGATCACCGGCATGTCGCGGCCTGCCGCCTTGAAGGCCTGGGCCGCGCCGTAGCCGTCGCCGCCCTGCGTCACGACGCCGACGATATCGTCCGGCAGCGAGGGCAGGATCCCCGCGACCGCCTTCTGTGCGACGTCCTGCGCCCAGTTGCCGTGAACCGAGCCGACGATCTCGAACTTGCCGGTCTCGGCGACGCCCTCGTGGATGCCCGCGCTGATCTCGTCATCGACGAAGACGCCCGCAAGGCCGCGGATTTCCAGAAGCTTGCCGCCGTCGGGCAGCTTGTCGGCGAGGTAGAGCACCTCATCCTTGCCCATCTGCGCGAAGTCGACAGCGATCCGCCATGCGCAGGGCTCGGTCACGATGCCGTCGAAGCTGACGACGACCACGCCCGCGTCACAGGCTTCCTTCACCGCGCCGTTCAGGCCCTCGGGCGAGGCGGCGTTGATGACGATGGCGTCGTAGCCCTGCAGGATCAGGTTCTGGATCTGCGCGGCCTGTTCGGTGACCTGGTTCTCGGCGGTGGTGAAGGCGTCGGCGGCGGCGACGGTGCCGTTCGCGACGGCTTCGCTGGTGACTTTCTCCCAGCTGCTGAGCATGGCCTGACGCCACGAGTTGCCGGCGTAGTTGTTCGACAGCGCGATGCGCTTGCCGGACGTGTCGGCGAATGCCGCGCTTGTGGCGAGCGCGCTGACGGCGACGGCCGCCGCAAGTCCGTAGGTAGTGAATTTGGTCATGTTAGTTCCTCCCTAGGTTGGTGACGCCCCGCGTTTGCCACGGTTTTCTCTTATTCCGCCTGCACCCGAGTCTCCGGTGCGGCCTTCAGCTATGCCATCGCCGCTGCCGCCCTTCGGGCCGAACGGTATCTGGCGAATTGCGTGTCGGCTGTGACGCCGATCAATATGACGCCGCCCATGACCGCGAAGTTGAGCGAGGACGGAATCCCCAGCAGGTTGACGAGGTTCTGAAGCACTTGCAACAGAATCACGCCAAGCACGACGCCGACGATCGAGCCTTCCCCGCCGCGGAGCGAGAAGCCCGGCTCTGTCAGAGCAATTCCGTTTGAGGCGGGCAGGGCGGCCTCTTAGCGTCGGAAAATGACCAGACCAGACCCGTTCAAGGGCTTTCACAGCAGCCCGGAGATCATTCGTCTGGCAGTGATGCTGTACGTTCGATTTCCACTTTCTCTCCGGAATGTCGAGGATCTGCTGCACGAACGCGGCGTTGGGTGTTGTCAGAACAAATTGGTCTGCTAGGCTCCTGAACGGGAATTTCAGTGCTGGTCGCCGTCGCTTGCTTGGCTTGAGCCAAGTAAAAAAGGAAGTTTTGGATCTGCAACATAGCAGATTGGCGCAGACAAATAATCCTGCCCGTTTGCTCTGACAGCACCAAGGAACCGGTTGTAGAGACTTGCATTTTCTTGAAGCAGGGCCGCGCGCCGGCAGCCCTTGTCAAAGTCGATGTAGTAGCCATGAACATAGATGGCCGGGGGCGTTTTCCGAAGCGCTATCCTGTAAGGCGTCGAGGACCATGCTGGGCCTTGTCACACGAATTTCGTCAACTCGAAGAAGTTGCTCACGGACGAAGGCCGGTGCGGAATCCGCCAGCGGCGCGATAGAGCCGAGTTCCAAATCTCGGACCCGACACCAGCCGGCCCGGAGATGGCTGCGCTCGTCTCCGAAGAACCTTCCGCCCCCGTCAGTTTCTGCAAGATTCCGCAGTGTCAGAAACGGGACCTGCCGCTCATTGCTCTCCGTTTGAGCCGTCGAAGTTGAAGGGAGACCGACCATCAATGCACTTGCCAGAATACTGACCGAAGTGGCGCGCATAAGGATCGGGGCAAGAAATCGCATACTTTACCTTAGAATGATCGCTTTCGGCTCGATAGTAGGCTCCGACGGCGACGCAGCTTTGAAAATGCGGTCTGCGTGGCTGTTTCACGTATTGGCGCATAGTGCCGTCAATACTTGCTGAATTTGGAGAATTCAGAGAGGCTTGCTCATTAGAGGACGCCGGCTCCAATCCGTGCAGTAGGCAAAATGAATGATCGAAAAGGCTCGTGAGGCGGCACGTCAAACCCCAGCCAGCCGAAATAGAGCAGCGGATTGCTATCGGACGATTGCGATCCTTTTCGTGGTTCTTGGTCACTGGATTCTTGTTGCTCCCTATGCGCCCGAGGGTCAGCTAGCGCTGCGCAACATCTTGGCGGAACAGCACTGGACGCAATACTTGACCTGGCTCTTTCAGGTCATGCCGGTATTCTTTTTTGTTGGTGGCTTTTCCAATGCGGCGTCCTGGTCGTCTGCAAGACGCTCCTCAGAAAAAAGCCAGGCTTGGGCGACGAAGCGCCTAAGTCGCCTCCTGATTCCAGTCGTCCCTCTGATTATCGTCTGGGCGCTTGCGGCGGCGATCGCTTTCGGACTAGGCGTGGACCCAGACTTGGCTAGAGATGCCTCGCGTGCCGCGCTTATCCCAGTCTGGTTCCTAGCAGTCTACATCATGGTCACGCTCGTTGTCCCAATTACCTTCGCTCTTTGGGAAAGGATTGGCCTTTGGTCGGTAGCTGGGCTTGCTGTCCTTGCGATCGTGATTGACGTGGTCGGTGTGGGGGCCGGTGTCCAATGGCTGAGATGGGCCAATTACGCACCTGTTTGGTTGGCGGTTCACCAGCTTGGTTACTGGTGGTGGCGAAGTGATCAGAACCTCCGCAGCATCGTCGCGCTTTGCGTCATTGGCGTTGTTTGGCTGGCAATCCTTGTCGGGCCAGCGGGCTATCCATTGAGCATGGTTTCCGTTCCCGGCGAGGAATTCTCGAATACGCGGCCTCCGACGACAGCAATGCTTGCGCTTGGCGCAATTCAGATTGCACTACTTCTGATGCTGGCAAAGCCGGTTCAAACTTGGTTGCAAGGC
The DNA here is from genome assembly GCF_032586175.1 of Ovoidimarina sediminis. Lineage (NCBI taxonomy): Bacteria > Pseudomonadati > Pseudomonadota > Alphaproteobacteria > Rhodobacterales > Roseobacteraceae > Ovoidimarina > Ovoidimarina sediminis. Next base: position 11,931 of record NZ_JAWHTE010000032.1, on the reverse strand, counting down.
GAAACGCCTTGGGCCCTGGTCATTCTCACCGCTCGGAACATCATGACCATATACCTTTGGCATTTGACCGTAGTGACACTCGTTGCCGGCTTTTCCCTTTTGCTCGGTGGCTTCGGATTGCGAATTGAACCCGGAACGGGAGCATGGTGGTTGTTTCGTCCGATCTGGGTCGCAGTATTGATCGGCGGACTCTTGCCTTTCATCGCAATCTTCGGTCGGCTTGAAGCTGGCTCGCGATCACGCAAGAAGGCAAACGCAGGCAAGTTGCAGACGTATTCTGGTACTCTTTTGTCCTGTGCCGGCCTCACTATTTTGGCGCTGAATGGTGTTAGCATGGACCGCGCGCCGGGCATCAATTGGGTGCCAGTATTGCTAACAGTTGTCGGGGTCATACTCGCGACCGGGGAAATCCCCCGTGGGCGGAAGAAACAGTAGCCGGTCGCTCATAGAAGGACGGTAATTTTCGAATAGCCTTAAGTTGTTTTCAATGACCGTTTCGTCCGGATTGGGTCGCGCAAAGGATGATCCCGACGCGCGCCTACGAAAACGGTTTCTACCTCGGGTACGCCAACAGCGCAGGCTATGAGCGCGGCCTCAACTATCTGGGTCAAAGCTTGATCGCGGCTCCCGACGGAAAAGAAGTCGCCCGCGCCGGGCCGGGATCCGAGGTCATCCACGGAACACTTCCGATGGAAACAGTCCCTGCCGCTCAGTCCCGGCTACCATATTTGAAGGATCGCGCTTCGCTTGGAACAGTTATTCTTTGATTTTGGCCAAGCGGTTGCTTTGTCCAAGAAGCGGGCATTGTTCCGGTTTGAACGAATGGCGGCTCTGAGCTGATTGTGTTGAAAAATCCGGTGTCCCGCCTGAAAGGGTCGGATTGGCGCGACGACCACAGCAATCATCGCCCGCAATCGAGCCCCTCAGAATTCACCTCGCCGGAATATCACCAACGGTCGAGAGAGGACCAAAGCTTGAACAGAGCTAAAGTATGAACGCGGACTCAGAAGGAAGCGTGTCGGACGGTTCGGCCATTTGCTGCCACGGCGTTGCCCTGGCGGCAGGAGCGAAGCCGGACAACGCGGTTGCCAGCCGGCAATTTTTGGAAATTTCTTGGCCCGAAGCGAAAGGATCAACCGCAAATTTAGGGCTTCATTCGTATATTTCGTTTAGGGCCTGATCGTATCTTTCAATAATTCTGGAACGTTTAGCTTTGAGTGTTGGCGTGATCAGTCCACTTTCCAGGGTCCATGGCTCAGTCTCGACAACGACGTCACGAATACGAGCAAAAGGTGGGATATCAACCATCAATCTGCTGAACCGCCGGGCAAGCGCCCTGCGAGTTTTCGGCCAATGATCCGCGTCTGGTGAAAGCTGAACCTCACCGAGCCATTCCTGCAGTTTCACCGGATCCACCACAACGACGGCAGTGCAATGGGGTTTGCCATCACCAAGTACGCACACCTGCTCGATCAAAGGATCAGAGAGAAGAGCCGTTTCAATTGGCACCGGGTTCACGTTTTCGCCCGTCGAGAGCACAAGAATGTCCTTGATCCGACCCTGGATATAGACACGACCATCCCTCATTTCCGCTGCATCGCCGGTGTGAAGCCAACCCTCTTCGTCAATGACCTCTTTGGTGGCATCGGGTTTCTTCCAATACCCCAGCATCAGCCCTGGGGATTTGACCAGCAGTTCCTGACGCGCACCAATAGCCAGTTCGCTACCCGGCAGAGCGCAACCGACGCTGTCGCTTCTGCGGTTCTCTATCGTCGTGCCAGTCACAGCCGGACCGGCTTCGGTGAGTCCATAGCCTTGAAGCAAGGGCAAATCCATCGCCGCAAAGAACTGTGACGTCTCAGGTCCGAGAGGTGCGCCTCCACAGATCACCATGCGGATGCGTCCGCCAAAAGCTGCTCTGACATGCGCAGCGACAGACTGCCCGAAGAGTTTCCAAAGCAGACGCGCCGCAAGCGAAGGGGGCGGGCACCGGCCTTCGTCAGCCATCCGCCGCCGCCATCCCAACGCCTCGGTCCATGCCAGCAAGTTCCGCGACAGTATCGATGCTCTTGCTTTCTCAATCGCCGTCTCGCGGACCTTTTCGAACAGCCTCGGTACGGCCAGCATCACGGTGGGCTGCACCGTCTTCATGTCTTCGACCAGATCTTCGACCGAGCGACCAAAGGCGACCGCGCTGTTTCCCAGCATTGGGCAAACATAGCCAAGGCTTCTTTCGAAGGCATGTGCGAGCGGCAGAATCGAAAAGAAAACATCCGCTTTCGAGATCGGGCAGAGCTGCGACACCGCGCTGGCATTCCAGATCAGCGCCCTGTGCGGCAGCATGACCCCTTTGGGTGGTCCCGTCGTGCCCGAGGTGTAGACGATCGTGGCAAGGTCATCGGGCGATCCGTCTGTCTGCGATAGAACCCGCGGCGCGCCGGTCTCCGGATCGGGGCAGGGGGTCGCGCGCGGATCGTCTCCGGCGTCGCCACGAAGCACCCACAGATGCTTCAACGCGGGCAAGTCCGCCTGCGCCGTGTCCAGCGCGGCCCATCTCTCGGCGGTATCCGTCAAGCACAATGCGGCGCCACTGTCTCGCAGCACGTGACAGATGTTGGCGGCGCTGTCGCGCGTGTAGACCGGGACCGTAACGAGGCTTTCGGACATCGCGGCCAGATCGCTGACGACCCAGGCCACTCCATTGGGCAAAAAGATTCCGACCCGGTCACCGGGCTGAAGCCCGGACGCAGCGAAGGCGGCCCGCCTCCGCGCCACGCAGTCCGCGATGTCACGCCATGTCAGCGTGATCCATGCACCATTTTGGAAGTGAATATAGGCCGCATCATCCGGGGTCTCGCGTACCCGTTCCGCGAAGGCCGCGGGAATAGTGCAATGCGGAAGGCGTTGCACGGCGCTGGTTTGCTGCGTGTCAGTCATGCTTGATAGTCGTACGCATTCATCGCACTACCGATGATTCAGATCAATTTTTTGGCGCCCGGATATCGACTACTGTCGTTCAGCAACTCAGCAATAATCGCGCGCACTGTGACGCGCGATATGATCGGGAGGGTCTGCACGATGGTTGAATCCCCTGCTTCCCCGGCGGCGCGCATCAGACGTCTGACGCGTTTTGTGCAAAACTCGGGGCTCTACCCGAACAACCCGATCGTCAACAGTGCGACGACGGAGCCGGTCATCTGGGTCGATGGCAGGGATCACTTGCTGTTTTGTTCCAACAATCTTCTGGGGCTGTCCAACCACCCCGAAGTCAAAGCCGCCGCGCAGAAGGCGCTGGAACGCTACGGGCTTGGTTCGGGCGGATCGCGGCAAATGGCCGCCAATATCGACGTGCATCGCGCGTTGGAGCATCGCATTGCCGAATATGTCGGGCAGGAAGACGCGATTTGCTTCGCAACGGGTTATATGGCCAATGTCGGGGTTATCCCTGCGGTGATGAAAGTCGATTTCCTTCAATCGCTGGCGCGTACGCATCTTGGCCATCAGGACGATCCGGGAACGGAGGATGAGGCCCCGATGGGATGGGAAATCTTCAGCGAAGAATTGAACCATGCCAGCGTCGTCGATGGGGTGCGTCTGGCACAAGCCAAGATCAGCCGTTACCCGCACAAGGATATGGCCCAACTAGCCGGTGCGCTGGAGCAATCCGAACTGCCTTCCAAGCTTATCGTCAGCGACGGTGTCTTTAGTATGGATGGCGACATTTCTCCAATTCCGGACATGGTAAGCCTCGCGCGTGAGCATTGCGCGATGCTGATGATCGACGACGCGCATGGTGTCGGAATGCTCGGCGCGAACGGGCGCGGCAGCGTCGAGCATCATGGCGTATCGACCGACGATATCGACCTGCAGATGGGCACCTTCACGAAGGCCTTCGGCGGGATTGGCGGGTATGTATCCGGAGACAAGGAAATCATCGATTTTCTGCGCATATCGGCACGTACATACATCTTTTCCGCGCCTTTGCCGCCCGCCATCGCCGCGGGCGTGGCTGAGGCCATCGATATTGCCGATCGTGAACCATGGCGTCGGGAAAAGGCTATGGAAAATGCGTTTTATTTTCGCCGCGAGGTGGAATCTTTGGGGTTCGACACGATGGGCAGTGAAGCCCATATCGTTCCTACCCTGATCGGCGACGAGATAAAGGCAGGCGAGGTCACGCGGATTTTGCGTCACCGAGGCATTGTGGCGCCTCATGCCCGCTATCCCGCAGTCGCACTGGGACGAGCGCGCATTCGCTTCGTAATGACCTGTCAACACGAACGCGAACAGATCGATTACCTGCTCGGTTGTCTTGCGGAGTTGCGCAAGACGCTGAAGCTTTAGAGGCCCATGGTAATGGATGACCGGGCCCGCAAGACCGCTCTGATCACCGGGGCCTCTTCTGGTATCGGACGCGCTTTTGCGGAGGAATACGCCAGGCGCGGCCTGGACCTTGTCCTGGTGGCGCGCCGTGCCGCGCCGTTGCAGGACGTTGCCGAAATGCTTCGGAAACGGAATGGTATCGCTGCGCATGTCTTTCCTGCCGATCTGGCCGATCCGGCGACGCCGGATCACCTGTTCGATCACCTCAGCGCTCAGAATCTCGAAGTCGATGTTTTGGTGAACAATGCCGGTTTTGGAGTGCCCGGCAATCTGATCGACGTGGACTGGTCCCGGCACAAAGACACGATCGAAGTGATGGCCGCGGCGCCGGTGCATCTATGCCATGTTTTCGCGCCCCGTATGCTGTCGCGCGGGTCGGGACGAGTTATCAACGTATCCTCACTGTCTGCGTATTTGCCCCCGCATGCCGGAGGCACGCTCTATTACCCGGTCAAGTCATATCTGCTGCAATTCTCTCTGGCGTTGCGTGCCGAATTGAAGGGGCAGGGTGTGCATGTCACCGCTCTATGTCCGGGCTTCACGCATACCGGGTTCCAGGCCGCAGCCGGCGGCACCGTTGAATCCGTTGCGGTACCGAAATGGCTATGGAGCGCGTCCAGTGATGTGGCCAGGGCGGCAATGGGTGCGGTTGAAAAAAACAAGCCTGTCTGCATCCCCGGCGCTTTCAACAAGACCGTGGCGGCATTTTTCAAGATTACACCGGCCCCGTTGGGGCGCTTCTTCGTTGGGGGGTAGGTTTTCAGAAAACGTCCGCCGCGCTCATCAGGACTGGCCCCTCGCGCAATTGCGCGACCATGTCTGCATCCATTCCGACTGTGGAAAGGCGCAACTTGGCTGAGCCGGACGTGGCGCGCGACAGAATCCCCAAACGACCAATGTGACGAAGCTGCGTCAGAACCCGGCTGCGCTCGTCGAGCAGGAACAGGCCGATCCGTGCCTGATGACGGTACAGGCAGTCCTCGAGCAACGCTAAACACCTGTTTTCGTACCCGACCGAGATAAACAGGTTACTGAAACGGACAATGCGCAAGTCCTGCAGGACGAGCAGGCGGTTCAGACCGGGCAGGTGCGGTAGCACTTTCAGCAAAAACTTGCCTTGTATGCCTGGCATCGACATCACCGACCACCGCAGGACTTCAGCCTGTACGGCGGCAACAATCTTTCCGCCCGCATCTCGGATGACGAAACACTCGTCCTGCTTGAGGGAAGTTGCGAAATCGGTCAATTGATGGTCGACATAGAACGTCCCGAGCGCCGCCCTAAGCGTGTCGCCTTCATCCGGTCTTAGTGCAGTAGCGTGAGGGTCGGCGCGCGGAAAGAAACGGGTGAACAGTGTCAGCGGCAGGTGGGCTTCGGAGTCGTGGCCGATCTGATCCGACAAACGCAGCGAGAATTCGGTCGTTTCCTCGACATAGGCGAAACCGAAGCCGGGGGGGGTGATCGCCGAGACGCAATATTCGCGGACGAGGTCGACGAGCACCCCTGCCAGACCCTCGTTCTGACGATGCGGCACGGTCGAGGCCATCACGAAATGGAACCCGTCGCAAAGCTGCCTGGCCACGCGCTTTTGGCACCGGTCCAAAACGAAAACACAAAGCTCTTCATCGCCCTCGGACAATACGAAAAAACTCGGAACTCGAAGTCGGGCCAGCTTCGCTTCGATGTCGATGATGCGGTAGCGTGTCGCGCGGCTGCCCCAGATCGTTTGCGCGAGCAGGGCGCGGGTGGTGTCGGAAGGATAATCCGCCCGAGTGACCTTGCGCCCGGGATTTCCGGGCTCTTGCCAGATTAGTTCAGGCATTATTGGCGTGCTCTTCAGGTCTCGGGTGTAAGGCCACGGCACGGATGTCGGACAGAAGGTCCAGATCGTTGATGATGCGGGGGACTTTGAATTGGCCGCCCAGGCCGCGACGTTTTTTCATCCAATTAACAAACCCATTCGGGGGAACGAACTCAACCTCCGGAGGGCTCAGCGCAAGATCGTTCTTGCGTAATTCCGCGTAGTCCTCGTTTCGGGCCTGCAGGTTTCGGTCGATGCTTTGCGCAAGCGCGCGCGAACTGCCCGGCGGCCGAACGCCGGTCGTTTCCACGAGATAGTGATGATGATTGCGCCTACCGTTCCGGACGGGCCCGACGCAATAGTCGCGGATGGAAAGGCCATTTTCCTCGGCGGCTGCTGACAGTGCCCCGGCGAGTTCCGCCTCTATCAGATGCTCTCCGAAGACCGAAAGATCGTTACCCACCCGGCCAACGACAAGCAGGCGCGGCGGCGCGAGGTCGACCAAGCGCACCACATCGCCGACCACATATGACCACAGGCCGGCAGCGGTGGTGACGACAAGCGCGTAGTCGACACCGGTTTGCGCATTGCCAAGCCAGAAGCGTTCGGGACTCTTTGTGCCGATCTGATCCTTGGGCACGAATTCAAAGAAGACCTGCCCGTCGAGATGCAAACGCATCCCGCCACCATCGCCCCTGTCGGCATAGGCAAACACACCTTCGCTGGCGGAATAAATCTCCCGGGTTTCGGCATGTCCGCCGCGCATTAGATCGGCGAAGCGCTGGCGGTAGGGTGCGAAGTTCACACCGCCATGCACGATGAGTTCGAGGTTGGGATACCAGTCTTTCAGCCTGCCTTCCGGGGTGCCGCTGGCGCGGGCCACTTCATCCAGAAAAATCAGCATCCAATTGGGCGATCCGCCCATAAAGCGCAGATCGCTGCGCAGCGATAAGGGCGCCAATTTTCTCACCTTTTCCTGCCAGTCCGTGAGCGCCGCGATTTCCGGAGGGGGCAGGAGACGGTCGCCGAGCCAACGGGGCACGGAGCCAGCCGTAATTGCGCTTACGGCACCGGTTCCTACCCCATTGGCTGCCTGGTCAAGATCGACTGGCCCAACCAGCCCAAGGGCGCCCCCTCCGAGCACGCGGCTTTGCGGGCGGTGAAGCAGGTGGTGACACAGCAAGTCGATGAACCCGCGCCGCGCTGCCGTCCGCATATCTTCTGTGTAGGGGATGTGTTTCGACCGCCCCGTTGTCGTGCCCGAGGTCATGGCGAAGTAGGGAATACGCCCGGGCCAGGTTTGACCGAATAGATCGGGATAGTGCGGCTGCCACCAGTCTGACCAGAATTCGCTGTATGGACGAACGGGTATCCGTCGCTGGTAGCTGCCGACATCGGTGATCCGGTCGAAACCGTGTGTGCGGCCAAAATGCGTATGCCTGGCACGGCGGACCAACTTGTGCAGAAGCGCGGCTTGCGCCTTCAATGGATCTTCTCGGTTCAGCCACCAAAGCCTGGCTCTCGCATAGCGTCTTGCAAGGGGGCTCAAATCCGTCAAGTGACCGTTTCGAACCATGCGTGGCATCCCGTCTCTAACCTACACGGAATCTGCGTATCTGCGGAGAGAGGTATCAGCATCGTGCCAGCGTTGGTTTGAGTTCAGTCAATGCCGACTTCGTCCGTTCCGGCACTGGTGCTTCGCGACCCGTCTGTTTCCTTTACATATGGGCGCGCGGCCGCGAAGTTCGCTGCGCCAGCATCAGGCGGCTTCGTCTGCGATCCAGACATCGAGCCTGATCCGGCGAAGGTCAGCTGTCATCGAAAGCTGACGTGCTCGGCGAAAACCGCGCCGCTTCGAACCCTGACGGCCGGTTGGCGCGGCAGACCAGTCATCTGACGAAATCCCTCTGATGACCGAGAAGAGCCCAATGCAGACTCGATTGCGATACTGAATTGGCAATCTCAAAATGCTAAGCTATCGCCGCTCAGCGAGGATCTATTCCGCGATGTATCGAGGGATCCGGACATTCAGACGAAGCGCTAAATGCTTCTGTTTGCTGGCTGATCGCCAAGCTACTCGGTAATGGGTTGCGACAAGATCCAGAGGCTCAGCGCTGTAAGGCCTACCATGGCGAACATCATTGGGATCTGAGAGACTGCCGCATCACGCGGGTCACCAAAGACCTGCAACGCCCGGCGGTGTCCAATCAGGACAGAGAGCGCGTGGCCAATGATCAGCGCCGTAAAGGCAATCCACCAGATCTGCTCGGCTCCTATTACTGTGACATCAATCGACCAGTCTCTTGTGCCGAAGAGGTCCCAGCCCATTGCGAAAGGATCGGTTGCCGCCGGGAAGACAAGTTGGCCTGCAATTAAAAGGTACGAAATATAGTGCGAGAGATGATAAGCGACTGCGATCGGCAGTAACGTGCCGGCGAAATCCCGCGCCAACCTTTCGGTGCTAAGCGGGCCACCAACAAGAAGCTTCATCGACAGCACCAGCAGCCAGTATGTTCCGTAGAAGGTAGCGATGGTCGCGCAAAGCCCGATCGTGCGGATCAACTTCAGTAAGTCCGCGCCCTGTTCGCGCAGCCAGAGGAGCGTCGGGCGAAGCGTCTGTGACTCGCTTACGAACTCTAGAATAGCAGCCCAGGCCGGGGTCTCTGAAAGCCCATCGAACAACACGACCCCGATCAGGCAAGAGATCAATGCCACTTCGCCCAATGGCCGCTCGTCCTGGTCAAGTAGTCCCTCGCCGGGCGGGCGTAAGCGCAGCGTCGCACGGCAGGGCGTGGTGATCGGTGCCATGCGGCCAAGCACGGCAAAGACCCGGCCCAGCGGATCAGCGACCAAGAACCACACCATGCCAAATGCGAGGCCACCGAGAATTGAAATTGTGAGATAGATCAAGATCAGTGTCCCGACCGCCGCCGGATTCTCCGACCAGTCTGAGACGAGTTCGACCCAGGCTATTGCGAGCAGGCCAATGGGTGCCATGAGCCCGGCAGAAGGTGGCAAGCTACCAGTCCCAGTCCACGGTCGCCCGAAAGCGCCCGCGGCGATCCTGGCAACGATACGGAATGGGTCAATGTAGGGCCAGAGCCCGACAATAAGTGCCGAGAGCAGTAGAAAGCCAACCCACCAGATCACCCAGACCCATATGGTCGCCAGATTGCTAACCGCTTCCGGCGGGCCAAGGAACGCTGCTCCAATAAGAAGCGCTAAGACAAACACGCCAAATGTGCCGAGCGCGCCTTTCGCCGCGCTGGCGAGCCAGGGAGAAACTGGCAGATCGATCTGCAAGATACGTGCTCGCTCGCCACGAAGGAACGTAATTGCCCCAAAGAATGACGCAGCTACGGCTGCACCAGCCGCAGTGAGATAGAGACCGAGCGGCAGCGGCAGATCATATCGTGCGCCGAAGGCGTGTGCGTCGGCTCGGGATGCGAATAGGAGAAGCGCGACCGCTACGGTCTTGGCGGTCGAATTTTTCATTCCGGACGAACTTCGATATAGGCCACCGCGATTTCCCTGCGCCCGAGCAGGCTGTGGTCGCCATGCGAAACGATCGCGAATCGGCCAGTATGCGCGGCGTCGAACGTAAAGATCGCCGGTGTCTCGGGGCCGGCAACTCCGACAAGATCGTAACCGTGTACGTGCAATTCCGTCTCGATCTTCGATGTTAAGATTAGCCGCACCAATACCCCTTGGGTGACGATGATCGTCTCGGCATTGCCGTCGCTCAACGTTCGCCTGACCAGGGTGCCTTCGAACGATTGCATATTAGCGAGCAGCAACTCGACCTCTACCGGTTTGCCATGTGCGAGCATCTTGAGCTGCTTATGAGCACGACCTGCGTCCGACGATTGATCGGAATTGCCCGCGCCCCCTGCAAAGGCGGGTACTGCAAGAGAGGCTGCCGCGACAAGCGTCATGGCAAAGGTTGACCAGCGCATATTTTGCTCCATCGGGTGGAATTGGGGCACCGTCGAAGCGGCGCCCCAAGCGCAGGCTCAGTGGCCAGCCAGGTGGTTCCATTGAGGCAACAGCGTCAGCGAGTTCGGGTTGAGGCCATTGTTCTTCAGCGTGTCCATGTTCGCGATGGCGTCGCCGCTTTCAAGGTCAACCACTGTGACTGAACCGTCGCGCATGTCTGGCAGGTTGATGAACGAGTTCTGCACAAATGCGTGTTTGAAGTCGGGTGTGAAGCCGACATGGTGCGCACCGTCTGCGGTGACGATCGACTTCACGAGCGTGGGCTTGGTAGGCCCCTCCGAGATATCGAAGATGTGTAAATGTCCCGGCTTCATTGCCGTCGTAACGTACATCAGATCCGGTGACGCATTGTCGTTGAAATAAATCTCTAGCGGCACGTGGGAACCGACTGTGGTGAAGTCAAAGATCGATTCAGCCACGAACTCTTGCGCCGCCGCATCCCAGACTACTGCGTAGAGCTCATGGCCGAACATGTTGGTCACGATCGCAGTTGCGGGTTCGGCGCCTGGAACGAAGAAGACCTCGACAGGAGCCACGCCCGAAGGCGATTCCTTGGTCGAGACCTTGATCTGACCAAGCGGTTCGAGATCACTAGCGCGCACAACCGAAAGGACCTCATCCGGCTTTGTCAGATCGGGTGAAATAGTCGAAGTCACCAGAATCCTATCGATGTTGGAGTTGACCGCGAGCCCGTGCGGATAGGTGCCCGGTAGCTTGATCTCACCGATCACCTTGTCCGTGGCTACTTCACCAACAATTACATTGCCGGACCCCATGCAGGTCAGAAACCAACGCGTATTCGCCTCATCTAAGATGATGTCCTCGCCCATGACGCAGGGCGGAGTCTCGATCGTTGAGAGACGGTATGGATTCCTCGTCATATCGAGAACCTGCAATGCAGGCTGTCCCAAGGCGGTAATGTAGGCTTTGGTCATCGTGCGGTCATAGAAGATGTGATGTGCAACCGTTTTTGGATCCGTTGGGATGTCCGAGACAATCCGCCCGAAATTTGGGCTGTCAGGATCAACATCGACGATTGCAATGCCTTCGCGACGCTCCGTCTCGCCCGACAGTTTCAGGGCCCTCAGGTCGTCGGCAGGTTTGCTCTCATAGTTCATGATCGCCAGGATCTCGGCCTGCGCTGGCGCCACTACAGACCATAGAGCGATCGTTGCCGCGGCTTTAAGAATTAGGTTCTTCATGATTTTGCCCCCCTTGGCAGTTGGGCTTTTGTCGGACTGATCTAAAACTCTCCGATCCAAGCCCCGAGCGAAGGGTAACACGTAAGTAGACAGATGCGCAGGATAATCGTGGGCCGGCCGCTGGGTGGTGGGTCAGGCGAGCAGATTGAATTAAGCTGATCTCAATAACAGGCATCTTCCTTCGGTTGGATGGTGATGTTGGAGAAAACCGAGCTTAAGCGAGGTGGGTGGCCTACCTATCCTCTCGCGTTCGAAGCGGACGTTGTTTTCGCTGTCACCAAACGGCAGCTTTGGCTCCCTTCGCGCTTCTTGGTACACCTTGGTCGAAGGTCCGCTTGGTCCGCTTCTCGGACATCGAGCGTGATCTGGAGAAGGTCCGCTGTCGGTAGAAGCGGTCGTTCCCACCCGAAACCACGCATCGATCGACCTGGACGACCGGTAAGGGTGGGGTAGCGGTCACCTGACAGATTTACTTGTCTATTGATTAACGCGGTCTCAGCCGAAGAGTTGAGCCACCGCACGCCACACCATTATTGGCGCGCGGTGGCG